>CAYLSY010000409.1:1197-1547 GCA_964386275.1 uncultured Hyphomicrobiales bacterium | reverse complement strand
TTTGATTTAAAAGAAATATACGTATAATTAATATTATTTCATTTTTTTTTATAATAGGTTCTCAATGTATTTCTTAGAGCTACTCTCTGTCCTTCACAAATTTTGTTATCACATTGGCAAATGATGTAACTCCTTTGAACAAACCGGATAATACACCGACTGTTCTCAAAACCGGAGGCTCGACCTTCGAGTAAACATAGCTCGAAAGCGCTTCGAAAGGCTCGATAATGCCTCCGAATCTATGCACTTCTTTTTTAACTGAATCGATTGCGTTGGAAGCGTTAGTCATCGTATCATTCATAATACCAAGGGAATCAACCATTTGCGTTTTTAATTCGGATATATCCCGC
>CAYLSY010000409.1:0-1187 GCA_964386275.1 uncultured Hyphomicrobiales bacterium | reverse complement strand
TATAATCAACGGTATTAGAGATTTTTTCTACCGAATCATTTGTAAATTTAACCAAATTGTTAACCGAGCGAATCAGCACAACTAAATATATAATCAACACAATAAATGCGATTATGCCGATAACAGCACCGATTTGAATGACTGATGACAAATCCATAAATACCTGTTAATATTAGTTAATAAAAATTTTATACAGCTCTTCAAAAAATTGATGACAGCTGGCAGTATTTTCTTTATAATAGAATTTAATAATCGTTGCTAGCTGTTTTAATCTCGTCTTTAAATGCTTCAACACCGGCTTTTGTGGCGTCTTTCAATACACCGACTGCGCTTTGAACAGTATCTTTGGCATCTATTGCTTTTACTTTGGCGTCAGCCATGATTTTTTCGGCATTGCGCATCAAGCCTTCAGCTTGCTTTTTTGCAGAGGAAATTATTTCCTGGGCGCGGGTCTTGCCTGTATTCACTGCCGAGGCGACTATATCTTCGACATCATCGTAAATTTCGCCAGATTTGATAGCTAAATCTTGTCGCAATTCGCGTCCGGTTTTGGGTGCAAATAGCAATGCTGTAATTGCTCCAGCAGTTGCGCCGATTAATGCGCCAAGAGCCAAACCCTTGACAAATCCGCTTTCGTTATTTTTTGACATAATTTTTCTCCTAATATAATTACCAATTAGTGGGAAGTGTTGTCGCTTTTTCTTGCGATTTCAATATTAAATCAATTAATTCCCTTACAGCTCCACCACCGCCGTTGTTTTTACAAACATAGTCAACAATATCACATACAATATCGACTGAATCAGCGGGACATGCCGAAACTCCGGCAATTTCCAATGCTTGCAAGTCGTTTACGTCATCTCCAACATAAGCTATTTCAGCAAGTTTTATACCAGACTTAACGGATAAATCCTCCAAATCTTGTTTTTTATTCCTTGAGCCGAGCACAATATATTCAAATTTTAGTTTCTTCGCACGAGCTTCGACAATTGGAGAACTCTCGCTAGTCAGTATGGCACATTGAAAACCAGCTCTGTGCCATAGTTCGATACCCATTCCGTCTCGAATTGAAAACGCTTTCAATTCCTCGCCGTTTTTTGAATAATAAACTTGTGAATTTGTCAAAGTGCCGTCAACATCTAAAACCAATAATTTAATATTTTTTAATTTTTCTATTAAGTTTTTCG
>CAYLSY010000408.1:0-1560 GCA_964386275.1 uncultured Hyphomicrobiales bacterium | reverse complement strand
AAAAAGTGGCAATCGACACCTACTTTTTATTTGCTTTGTTGTAATCCTCGTAGTTTATCCGAAGGCTTGTATTCGGTAAATTCTTGATTATCTTCGCCTTTTCGTCGTCATCAATTTTTCCCTCGAGCCATAGCTCATCAACTTGCAAATTATAAAACTCGTCGGGCAATATTATTTTATCCTTAAAATGAATAATTAACTTGTATATATGCCCTAAACTTAGTAATTCCTCTGGTATCGTTTTTACCGTAATGTTTATTCCATCGATGAAGTTGTCATTTTCTCCATAAGGGTCAACATTCATCTTCGCAAAACTCTCTTTCAATCGTTTGGTTGCGTCGTCCCTTTTTTTTATCATCCATCCAATATGCGGCGTCAAAGTATAATCCTTGGAGTTTTGCTCCAATCCATCGAAACCAGCCCAAAGTTCGAGCGGAGTATGCTCAGTTGCCTTGCCGTTCACATAATAGTATTCTAAATCGACTTTTACGATTTCGTCAGGTAAATTATTACCACTGGCGATTATCTTCAAATCCAATCTATTGCCATCTTTGTCGTATGGATAGAACTTAGCAATCCAGCCATCAATTGCAACAATGTCGCCGTAATCATCTTCGGAATGAACCCGAAACATGTTTCTCCAAAATTTTCTATCAATGTTGCCCTTAGAAGACTCGTAAATCTGCTTCAAAACCGGTTCAAGTTCGTCGAGCCACCAATCAAGCTCATATTTTCTAAGGTAGTTAGCCTTATCGATAATTAATTTCCAATCCTCCGGCGTTCCGTCCAGTTTAACAGTCGGAATACCACAAGCGGCAGCCAGTTCCATAAACTCGAAATATTGCTTCAGAGCATGCATTATCGTTATCTCGGATGCAACCTTCGTAGTCGGTGTTGTCGTCGAAAAGCTGCACGTTAAAGCTTCTATTAACTCGTTGCCAGTATGCTTCGAAATCTGTTTGGAAAATTCCGGAAATACATCTTCCCATGGGCTGTTCGGGTCGTCGAGCAGAATCCTGTCGTCTCGAACAACTAGTGTTGTTTTCCCTTCGAAATCTACGAAATAATGCCTGAGTTTTTCTGCATTGTTGTTAACATGGTGCGCAAACCCTTGACTAATCAACAGCCAAATCATATCGGGCGACAACTCGAATGGCCGATGGTCGGAATATGCTTGATACATCCCATTCAAAAACGAATGGTAGCCATAGCTGACGAGGCTGTCCGGCGTTTTGCTTTGGGCGATAATGTTTAATGGAGGAATGGTGTCGGTAATATATTCCCCATATTTTTCATAGTTTTCTTGCAATATCAACCACTTGTAAATTTCATTGCTGTTTATTTGAAAAAGTGGTTGGCTGGACTTCTTCAGCGTTTCTATTTCAATAGTAATTGCGTTCAAACGAACAGCAGAAATAAGCAGCATAGCGATTATCGTCAGTTTAGCTTTCATTGGAATACTCTAAAAAATAATAATAGGATGGAGAAATAGCTATTTTCAAAAATAAAAAAAATGCCGAATAATATTTTGGTTATATGAATACAATTCCATTATAAAGA
>CAYLSY010000407.1:0-1579 GCA_964386275.1 uncultured Hyphomicrobiales bacterium | reverse complement strand
AGAATATATTTTATTTCCCATAATTAATAAATATTATATTCAAAAGAAACATAGTAAACATTGTTCAGACACTTCTTGCGTTACAAGAGTTAATTCTTTAATTTTACATAATAAATTACTTCAAAACAACAATCGGAGAAAAAATATGTTTGGAAAAATGAAAGAATACCTTGCAACGGAACTTAACTCTTTGCAAGAACAAAAGCTTTACAAGCACGAAAGAATTATCGAATCCGCCCAAGGCGCCGAAATCACCGTCAAAGGCAAAACCGTATTGAACTTCTGCGCTAATAACTATCTCGGCTTGTCCTCTCATCCAGAGTTAATCACGGCAGCACACGAAATGATTGACCGCCGCGGCTTCGGTTTGTCGTCCGTTCGCTTTATCTGCGGCACACAGGATATTCACAAAACGCTCGAACGCAAGATTTCCGAGTTTCTCGGCACCGAAGACACAATTCTATTTTCATCATGCTTCGACGCTAACGGCGCAGTATTCGAGCCAATTCTCGGCGAGCAGGACGCAATAATAACCGATGCCCTCAACCATGCTTCAATTATCGATGGAATCAGGCTTTGCAAGGCACAGCGCTGGATTTACCGCCACGGCGACATGAGCGATACCGAAGGCTTGGACGAAGCCACCGGCAAGGAGTTCAAAGGTTTGGAACGCTGCTTGAAGGAAGCGCAATCCTGCCGTTTCCGCATGATTGCCACCGACGGCGCTTTTTCGATGGATGGCGATATAGCAAAACTCGATGAAATAGTCGCCTTAGCCGAAAAATACGATGCGCTTGTCATGGTCGATGACAGCCATGCCAGCGGCTTTATGGGTAAAACCGGACGCGGCACACACGAACATTTCAATGTCATGGGCAAAATCGACATCATAACGACGACATTCGGCAAGGCGCTCGGCGGAGCAAGCGGCGGCTGCATTTCGGGTCGAAAGGAAATTATCGATTGGATGCGCAACAAAGCACGTCCATACCTCTTTTCAAACACTGTGCCACCGGCAGTCGTCGGCGCTACAATTAAAGTTATGGACTTGCTTTCGGCGACGACAGAACTACGCGACCGGCTCGAAGCCAACACCAAGCGCTTCCGCACGGAAATGACCGCCGCGGGTTTCGACATCATCCCCGGCGTTCACCCAATTGTGCCGATTATGTTCGGCAAATATCCCGATTGCTCTGCCTTGGCGGTAGAATTTGCGTCGCGAATGCTCGAAGAAGGCATTTATGTCATTGCATTTTCATTCCCGGTCGTGCCAAAAGGAAAGGATAGAATCCGTGTTCAGCTTTCTGCCGCTCATAAACCTGAACATCTCGACAAGGCTATCGCTGCATTCATCAAGGTCGGCAAAGAATTGAAGATGATTTGATTGTATTTTTAGAGAGCGCTAACTAATAAATTGATTTTTACTTTACATTATTTTATATACATTATTTTGTATACATTAAAAATTAATTTTAAGAAATCTCTGAAAAAAAAAAACAAAAAGGAGGCGATTACCACTTGTAAAGTAGGTGGCGGTTGCCACTTTTCAAGCGTAAACAATGTGATTTAAAAGAAATAT
>CAYLSY010000406.1:0-1581 GCA_964386275.1 uncultured Hyphomicrobiales bacterium | reverse complement strand
TATCTTCATTAAATTTCAGCTATTTATAAGCGAAAGCCACTTAAAATGATTGCTAATAGAGATTTTTTTAATAGACGTTCTTTCGTTTAATGAATTTTAATAATTCACTTTGTATTTAGCGATTATTCTTGATAAAATGCCCAAAGCAACCTAATTTTGTATAATGTAATATTTTGATTTTAAATAAGGTGAATTATGTTGAATCCGCTTGCTCCGGCTCAAAGATGCGAAGGCATCACATACGCAATCCGTGACATTGTCGTGCTTGCCGACCAAGTTGCCCGCACAGGAAAAGAGATGCTATATTTGAATATCGGCGACCCTAACGTTTTTGACCACTCGACCCCAAAACATATCGTAGACGCTATTTACAAGGCAATGCTTGAAAATAAGAACGGCTATTCCCCTTCGTCGGGAATCAAGAACGCCGTTCGCGCAATCGAAGCCGACGCCAACAAAAAAGGAATCGACAACATTCTCGATATATTCGTTACCACCGGCGCATCGGAGGCAATCGAAATCTGCCTTACGGCTTTGATGAACCCGGGCGAAAATTTCCTTATGCCGACTCCGGGCTACCCGCTCTATACCGCCGTGCAAAGCAAGCTGGAACTTACTCCAAATCCATACTACCTGAACGAAAATAACGGCTGGCAGCCGGATTTGGACGACATCCGCTCGAAAATCAATTCAAAAACTAAAGCAATCGTCGTTATCAATCCGAATAATCCGACTGGTTCGGTTTGCGACGAAGCGACTTTGCGCGGCATTATCGACATCGCCTTGGAACACAATTTGCTGATAATCGCCGATGAAATCTACGACAAACTGCTCTTCGAAGGCAACCGCCACATCTCGATGGCCGCATTGAACAAGGATGTTTCAATCGTTACTTTCTCTGGTCTTTCGAAAAATTATATTGCGCCCGGTTTCCGTATCGGCTGGGGTGTCGCCTCGGGTCGCCGCGAAACTATGGGAAATTTCCTCGAAGCTGTCAACCGCATACTCAGAGCAAGGATTTGCGCCAACCATCCAATTCAATATGCTATACCCGAGGCGCTCGAAGGCGACCAATCGCATTTGAAAATAATTTTGGAAAAATTGCAGCGCCGCCGCGATATAACCATGAAAATACTCGGCTCGATACCCGGCATATCGCTTGTGGAGCCGCGTGGAGCATTTTATGCATTCCCATCAATTGACGTCGAGGACGACAACCACTTCTCAAGCGAATTACTTAAAGAAACCGGGGTTGTCGTTGTTCCCGGCTCAGGATTCGGTCAAAAACCCGGCAGCAGCCATTTTAGAATTGTTATTCTACCCGACGAAAAGACGCTCGAAAAAGCATATAACCTTATCGGCGATTTCCTTGCAAGGTATAAGAAGACAAGAAATTAGGTGGCGATTGCCTTTTTTCTTACGTATACAATTTGAATTAAAGAAAAATGCGAATAAATAATATTATTTTTATTTTTTTTTATAATAGAAATTGAAACTCCTGAAAATGTCCCAAACGCTTCATTCGCGAAAGTCGGCAATGAAGCGTTTGGGGAATTTTTCAGTGGATTCGTTGAAATTACA
>CAYLSY010000405.1:0-1616 GCA_964386275.1 uncultured Hyphomicrobiales bacterium | reverse complement strand
ACTTTCGCCGCTTTCTTGAAATACTTGATTTAAACAACGAGATTTTACTATTGCTTGCAGATTTGGAAGAGAAATCTGGCGGAGATTACATTTTCGACAAAAATTATATATCTACGGCGCTCGACAAGCTGAACTTAAAAACAGAAAATTTGCTTGAGCTGATAATAAAACTCGGCGGAAGCAAGTATGAGCGGTTAACGACAATTTATTCAGATATAAAGAATCGAACAATGTCTGCCGCTCTTGCCAAAGCGGTGATTCCAAATCAAGAACTCGTCGTTAACTTAAATATTGTCACAAAGGAAGATAACCTTAAATGCGGCTCCAAGTCCGCAAATTTGGGAGAATTACGTAATATTCTGAAAATCCCGACTCCTGATGGATTTTGTATTACAACCAAAGCATATATAGATTTCTTGAGTTATAACAATATTCGAACTAAAATTCGCGAATTACTCGGTAATTCAAACATACGCAGCTATTCTGATTTAAAAGGCATTTCAACAATTATCAGGCAATTTTTCGAAAACTCCATTTTTTTCCCCGAGTTGTCGGAAGAAATCTTTAAGTATTTTAAATCTTATTCATATGGCAAGCGAAACCACTTAATGGCTTTTCGTTCAAGCGCAATCGGCGAAGATACAAATTTCAGCTTTGCAGGCCAATACGAAAGCGTTTTGGGCGTTACGCTCGAAAAAGCGCTTAGGGCTTATATTACAGTTTTAGCAAGTAAATTTTCTCCAAAGGCAATTTACTATTACCTTAATCACAGTTTAAGCGAAGAAGACCTTGCCATGGGCTGTTGCTGCCTCGAAATGATTGATGCTGCTTCGAGTGGTATTGTTTATTCGACAAATCCCATAAATCCAGATGATAACACAATATTGATAAATTCAATTTATGGCTTGGGAAAATTTGCCGTTGACGGTGAAGTATCGCCCGACATCATTTCCATTAGTAAAGATGATAAGCAGATTCTTAGCCGAAGTATCTCGGAAAAAAAGCGCTGTATGCGTTTGAAAAGCGATGGCAGTATTATTGTTGATAAACTTGCCGAAGATATGGCGATGACGATTTCAATCAGCGATGCGCAAGCGCTTGAATTAGCCCGATATGCAATGATAATTGAATCACACTACGGTTGCCCTCAAGATATTGAATGGGCAATATCTCAATCCGGAGATGTTTACATTTTGCAGACTCGTCCGCTTGAAGTTATCAGGATGCAAGAACCAAAAAAATTTAAAGCGAACAATGATTATAAATTATTGTTTTCCGAAGGAGAAACTGCGTGTCCGGGAGCAGCTTGCGGGACTGTCGTTCATGTTCGTTCTCCCAAGGATTATATAAAAGTAACAAAAGAAAGTATTATTGTAACCGAAAGCCCATATCCCGGATTGGCAGCGGCATTGCCTAATGCGAAAGCCCTGATTGTCGGCGCTTCCGGTATTGCAAGCCATTTAATAACTATTGCCCGTGAGTATAGAATACCAACCATAACTGGTTTTGCAAACTTTTCCAATCTGACACAAGACGAATTAATCACTGTATGCGCCACGGAAAAAAAAGTATACTTGGGCAATTATTCAGAATTAATAGAAGCTTATAAATCTAAT
>CAYLSY010000404.1:0-1616 GCA_964386275.1 uncultured Hyphomicrobiales bacterium | reverse complement strand
TCGGGAATATAAATCGCTACTTCATTTTCATTTGGAAGGATTTTAAATCCATAAGTTACTTTTGGTGAATCAATTCTATAATCTGGAACTTCATTGCTGTTAGCTTTTTGAAAAAAACCAATATTTCTTGAAAGTGAATGCGACAATTTATTATTTATAAAAGTTTCCCTATCACAATTTGCAACCATTTCTATTGTTTGATTTGACTCACAAGGTATAATTTGCTTTGCAATTTCTTCATTGCTACGAGAATGAAAAGGTGTTAGGCATGATTCCTCAATAGAATCACTATCAACTTCATTTTTTATATTATGTATATAATTGACTGATTCAATTTTATTATTTTGCTTGTCGTACTGGTATATAGGTATTTGACCTATGTAAGCATATTCAAAGTAATCTATGCCGTCATGATTATATGCATTAATAAATAATAGTTCACTGTATGCCATATACCATTTAAAACTATCTCTTTTGTAAAGTTGTTTATATTCGCTTCTATTCCCATTTTGTAGAAATATATTGTGAATGTTTTCTACAATTGCATTATAAGACGCTTCTCCAATAATTTCGCTTTTCTTCTTCACCTCCAAAATCATATTTTTGATGTTTTCAATAATTACATTCTCAACTTCTCCTTCTGAATAGGGAGCCCATGTAAGGATAATACAAGCAGTTGATGGCAATATTTTTATTAGTTTTATTGTTTATCGCTTTTATTCTATCTTGCAGCAATTCGAACGACAACAAAGACGAAAATTCTGAACCAGCCGAATTAGTAACGGCTTTCAACAACGTCAAAACAACGCTCGATGAATTGGATTTGGGTTTACGCGCTACACGCGACACTATTGCCAAGCTAGATTTTATTACCGATGATACCGCAATCAGAACTATACTTGATGAAATAGTTGCTCGATTCGATTTTTGCGACGAAGCCTTTACGCTCGACTGCAACGGCGTTTTGAACAAAATCCAACCGGCAAAGTATCAAGAGTCCGAAGGAACAGACGTTAGCCAGCAACCCCACAATCAGCGAATTTTTCAAAACAAAACACCTGTTACAAGCGAGCTTTTCAAGGTTGTCGAAGGCTATCAAGCTGTCGTTTTCAGCTACCCTATTATTAAAGGCGACAGTGTCGCTGGGGTTGTCGGCGTGATTATCGACCCGGCAAGATTGTTCGCAGCCGAACTTTTACCGATTTTTCAAGGCAAAGACTTTGCAATCTTCGCGATGGAGCATACATCAACTGTATTATACGACATCGATTCCGCTGAAATCGGAAGAAATACCCTTGCCGACACTATGTTTCAAAATTTTCCAGAAGTATTGCAAGCATGCCGTAAAATGTTAGCTGCCGATTCAGGTTTTACTACGTTTTTCTTTTATACCGACGGAATGGAAAAGAAAAAATACTTTAAATCATGGTGGAAGACCATACATTTTGTCGATTCCAAGTGGACACTGGTTTACAAAAAGGAGTATTGACTTATTCATTAAAATCTCTGAAAGAGTGTTATTCTGGGTTAAAGGCAGCCAAGCTAAAGTTCCATTTTCCGCTCCAATACTGAATTCTAAGTTGTGCTCAGAATAACTGATGCATCATTTAGAAAAT
>CAYLSY010000403.1:0-1624 GCA_964386275.1 uncultured Hyphomicrobiales bacterium | reverse complement strand
CTTATTCCTCATTCCTCATTTCACATTTCACATTTCACATTCCTCATTCCTCATTCCTTATTCCTCATTCCTCATTTCACATTTCACATTTCACATTCCTCATTCCTCATTTCACATTCCCTCAGGCTCTATCGTAGCACCCAATTTCGCGGGCAATGACAAGGCGTTGTACTTCACTCGTGCCTTCGCCTATTTCGAGCAGTTTTTGGTCGCGATAATAGCGTTCGGCGTCATATTCCTTCATAAGCCCATAGCCGCCGTGAATCTGCACTCCGTGGTTAGCCGCCATATGAGCCAGTTCCGAACAATACAGCTTGGCAATTGCGCCTTCCTTAGTGATTTTCAAGCCCTCGTCGAGCATTCGGCAAGTATCGTAAAGGTAGTTGCGGGCTAATTCCATACCTATTTCAATATCGGCAAATTTGAAGGCTGACGCTTGGAACTCCGCAATGGGTTGGCCGAATGCTTTTCGCTCTTTGGCATATTTCAAGGCGCATTCGTAAGCGCCTTGCGCCAAACCGAGACCTATAGCCGCAATCGAAAGACGACCGTTATCGAGCGTCATTAGCATTTGACGAAAACCGTCGCCGCGCTTGCCGAGCATGCACGATTTGTGGACGCGGCAGTCTTCGAAGTACAGCTCCGATGTGTTCGAGGCGCGCCACATCATCTTGTTTTCCATCTTTTTCGTTTCGAAACCCTTGTTACCGTTTTCGACCAAGAAGCAGCTTAACTCTTTCTTACCGTTAGGCTTTGTACCGGTTACGGCGAGTACCGTCGAGCCGAGAGTGATGTCGGTCGATGCGTTGGTGATGAAGATTTTCGAGCCGTTTAAAACCCATTCGTCGCCGTCTTGAACGGCGGTTGTTTGTGTGTTGCCGGCGTCAGAACCGGCATTTGGCTCTGTAAGACCGAAACCCCAAAGGCTGCCAGATGCTAGCTTCGGAAGATATTTCTTTTTCTGCTCATCGTTACCGAAATAATAAAGCGGACCTGCGCCGAGAGAATTGTGAGCCGCCACGGTTGCGGCTTGTGAGCTGTCGATACGGGCAAGTTCCTCAACTATTATTATATAGGATACATAATCGAGTTCCGAGCCGCCGTATTCGGACGGAAGAAATGCGCCAAGGAAGCCGAGTTCCGCCATTTGTCGAGTGAGTTCGTAGGAAAATTCCTCCTTCTCGTCCAATTGAAAAGCCAAAGGCTTAATATTTTCTTCGGCAAACCTGCGCACAGACGAGCGCAGCAAAACCTGCTCTTCGGATAAGTGTCTGTTGTTCGGCATACTCTATTCTTCTATTAATGAATTAAAAAGCGCAGGAAATAGTAATTTTGATTTTTGAGCAGTTTTCCGAGCGAACGGTCAATTATTATTTGCAGAGATTATTTTCCGATTTTTTTTTATATTAATAAAAATATAATAATAAACAAAAATGATTTTTCATATATTTAATTTTCGTTATTAATTATGAATTAATAAAATTGCAGTAAGGATATAATCTACATATAGTTACATATAGTGCAACGCGACGACGACAGAAATCGGAAACTTGACCCCCTTAGCATTCAATATTTACTCATTGCCCGGCGAACGATTTAAAAGTCCATTTTTTCCATTTTTCAA
>CAYLSY010000402.1:0-1683 GCA_964386275.1 uncultured Hyphomicrobiales bacterium | reverse complement strand
TTTAGTATATCATTTACTTTTTTCAGCAAAATACAATAAATTTTGGCGAGGCTTGAAAATCACAGATTTGAATACAAAATCCGATGAAATATCCGCCGAACTCACCCGTTGTGGCGATTTTTGCTTTAACAAGCATGACAAATCGTTATGGGGTATTCAGAACAACAATGCCCGAACTACTCTTGTGAAATTTTTACCTCCTTATGAAAAACACGAGCCGATTTTAACAATCCCTTATGGTAAATCCCTTTATGATATTGATATATCGCCTGACGGTAAATACATATCGGCGACTCTTTCGGAAATATCTGGCAGAAAACTGCTCGTAAGGTATAATATCAATGATTTATACAACGGCAAACAGGATTTCGATACGATTTATGAATTTAAAGATAATACGGCGGCAAATTTCATTCATTCGCCCGATGGCCGCTATTTATACGGAACATCCTATTATACCGGTGTTTCAAACATATGGCGTGTTGAAATAGCTACAAAAAATGCCGAGATATTGACTAATTGCGAAACCGGTTTGTTCCGGCCCGTGATGATAAGCAGCGATACGTTAATAGCATTTGAATACACTGCGAAAGGCATGCTGCCGGTTCTAATTAAAATAAATCCTGTCGAAGATGTAAACGCAATCGAATATTTAGGGCAAGCGGCTTTCAAAGCTAATCCTGAACTTGAAGAATGGGCATTGCCGCCACCATCAGCCATCAATATCGACTCTTTAAAGTTGGACGAAGGCAAATATGAACCTGCTTTCAACACTGAGCTTTCGTCAATCTATCCAATAGTCGAAGGATTCCAGAAATACCCAAGCTACGGCATCAGGGCTAATTTTGCGGATTATTTCATGTTTAGCTCGTTATCGCTGACAGCTTCTTATTCGCCCAATACACAATTAGCTCCCAAAGACAGGTGGCATGCGGCAATGAGCTTAAAATACTGGTTGTTTACTTTCAAAGCGAGTTGGAATTATGCCGATTTTTATGACTTGTTCGGGCCAACAAAAATCAGCCGCAGAGGCTATTCTATGCATGCTAAATATGAATATACTCCATTCAGCACGAATGCCCCGAAAAAATTTGTATTCTCTTTATATGCTGCGCTTTACGGCGATTTGGATAAACTGCCTGATTATCAGAATATCAATGCCGTTTTCGATAAGATTTATACTGCTGGAGCCAGCTTTAATTGGAGTTTACTTAGAAAAACCCTCGGAGCCGTCGATAACGAAGCTGGATATAGTATCAAACTAAATTTGAATAACTATTTTGTTAACAAAAAGTATATACCAAAATTTCTTGGAAGCGTAGATTTAGGCGCTTTGCTGCCGGTGAATCATTTGTCGCTGTGGTTGCGGCTTGCGGGCGGATGCGGTTTCGGCGACCGGAGAAATCCATTCACGAATTATTATTTCGGAAGTTTCGGCAATAATTATCTCGAAAAACAGACTACAGCTCAATATCGAGAGCCACAGAGCTTTGCTGGCGCCGAAATCAACGAAATCGGCGGTAGCAATTTTGCAAAGGCAACGCTGGACTTGAATCTTCCGCCGGTACGGTTTCGCAAACTCGGCTTTTTGAGCTTTTATGCCACTTACGCTCGGCTCAATTTGTTTGCGTCGGTATTGGGAACGGATTTGGACAGGAAAGAGTTGTTCGACAAGTATTTCAT
>CAYLSY010000401.1:0-1718 GCA_964386275.1 uncultured Hyphomicrobiales bacterium | reverse complement strand
ACCAAATCCAAACATTCGATATTCAAGAAAACCTACTCGTAATATTAATGTTGGCGGAGTTGAAATCGGCGGCATCTCCGCCATTTCCGTTCAATCAATGACAAAGACAAAAACCGCCGATATAACCGCAACCGTCGCTCAAATTGCGCGCTGCAAGGAAGCCGGTGCAGACATTATAAGGGTAACAGTAAACGACAAAACTGCTGCCGAAGCTATTAAAGAGATTGTCCGGCTATCTCCTCTACCAATTGTTGCCGATATACATTTCAACCACATTTTTGCGATAGAAGCCATAGAAGCCGGATGCGCCAAAATCAGAATCAATCCGGGAAATATCGGCGCAAAATCCCGCATCAAAGCCGTGTTGGACAAAGCAAAAGAAAGAGAAATCCCAATTAGAATTGGCGTCAACTCAGGCTCTCTCGAAAAAGACATTCTTGAACGCCACGGCTACCCTACAGCAGAGGCTTTGTACGAAAGCGCAGTTCGACATATTGAAATAGCAAACGATTTCGGTTTCGATTCGCTGGCAATTTCTGTCAAGTCGACAAGTGTGCCTCTGATGATCGAAGCCTATCGCTTATTATCGGATAAAACTGACTACCCTTTGCACTTAGGCGTTACTGAAGCCGGCACTTACCGCGCTGGAACTGTAAAATCGGCAATTGGCATTGGCGCTTTGCTCTCCGAAGGCATTGGAGATACCATCCGTGTATCTTTGACCGAAGAGCCGGAATTGGAAGTTGAAATCGGCAAAGAGATTCTGCGCTCGCTGGGCTTGAAGCAACGCGGTATCGAAATAGTCTCATGTCCTACATGCGGACGGCTGGAAATAGATTTATTTTCAATAGTTAAGCAAATCGAGGATAGAACGAAAAAGATAAACAAAAATGCATCTATTGCTGTTTTAGGATGTGCTGTTAATGGTCCCGGCGAAGCCAGTGAAGCTGATTTAGGCATTGCCGCTGGAAAAGGTTCTGCTTTGCTCTACCGAAAAGGAGAATATGTAAGAAAAATAAAGGAAGATGAAATAATAGCTGTTATTCTTGAAGAACTCGAAAAGCTTTAATTCATTATAATGGGAGTTCAATCGTTACTTCAAGATAGTATCCTTCTTCGCTGTCAAGCATAAGAGTCCCGCCGTGAAGTTCAGTAATTTTTCGGGCTATGGTTAAACCCAAACCAGCTCCGGGGATTTCATTAAACCTGTTGTTAAACCTAATATATGGAGCAACAGCAGTAATCTGTTCTGTTGTCATCCCAAGTCCTTGATTAGTTACTTTAATCTTGTAATAATTATTTTTTTTAAATGTCTTAATTGATACTTCGTTACCTTCTTCAGAGTATCTGAAAGCATTATCGATAATTTCTTCGAGTATAGATGTTAAATGCTCAGAGCTTATTGATAAAGTAGCATCTTCAATTTTCATTTCGACATTTTCGGTTCTGCTGAATTCTTTGGCTTTTTTTCTTGCTATTGACGATATTAATGAGGCTACGTTGGGACATGTATGTTCGCGCAAGAGAGCGATTTCGGCTTTACTGGATGCCAACAGCTCAAGATTTGAATACTTTATATGCTTAGTAAATATATTATCAAGGAGTTGCGCAGATTTTTTAATATTCATTAATAGAGCCTTGGATTGGGCAGTTGGAGATGTTTCTATTGATAAGAATAATGAATCAGTCAAGTTTAAAATATTATCTATCGGTTTTTT
>CAYLSY010000400.1:0-1733 GCA_964386275.1 uncultured Hyphomicrobiales bacterium | reverse complement strand
TAGTAAAGAATGATGAATTGAAATATTTTGGAAATAATTACAAATAAAGATTTAACAACAGCAGCTTCCAAAAAAAATCCCGGAACCACTAGCGATTCGGTAATTTTAAAATTAGCAGCATTTGGGGGTTAGCTTAGCTTGTCTAACTTTCTTTTCACAGAAGGCATAGCTGTTGGTTCCGGGTAATGAACGGCAATTAATTATATCATTTTCTTTAAATTTTTTTCTATAATATTCAATCCTTGTTTTAGTTCATCGTTCGTAATGTTCAAACGTGGACGGAACCTAATCGAACGCTCGCCGCATGCCAAGATAAACAATCCGTCTTTGAAACAACCATTGCGGAATTCATCGCGTTTTACCTTGTCGGGCATACCGAAAGCGCAGAATAAGCCTCTCCCCCGCACCGAATCAACTAAAGTTGGATACTCTTGGCACAAACGGTTCAGTTCGCTCATAAGGAATTTTCCGGTTTCGCGAACATTGGCAAGCATATTTTCCTCTTCGATAAGCTCAAGGTAGCGTGTTGCCCTAACCATATCGACAAGGCTGCCGCCCCATGTGGAATTGATTCTACTGGACTCGGTAAAAACGTTATCTTCGATTTCGTCCACCCTGTTGGTCGCTAGTATTCCGCAAATCTGCATCTTCTTACCAAATACCATTATATCGGGTTTTGTTTCAAGTTGTTCGTGAGCCCACATCGTTCCAGTGATTCCGACGCCAGTTTGTACTTCGTCGAATATCAACAATGCTTCATTTTCATCAGCAAAACGACGTAATTCTTTCAGAAATTCTGGACGGAAGTGGTTGTCGCCGCCTTCGCCTTGAATCGGCTCGAGTATTATTGCGGCGATGTCATCCTTGTTGTTAATAAAAGCTTTCTTTATTTGTTCAATCGCGATTTTTTCCTTCTCAATCGTTAATTCAATATTTTCCTTGGTTTCGGGAAAAACGATGAAAGGATTATCGACCCTGGGCCAATCAAACTTGGGATAATAGTTGACTTTTGCCGGGTCGGTATTCGTCAGCGACATTGTGTAGCCCGAGCGTCCGTGAAATGCCTGACGAAAATGAAGTATTTTTGTTCCGACTTCGGTTGTATAGCCTTTCCTGAAGTTCTTTTTTACTTTCCAATCGAAAGCTGTCTTCAAAGCGTTTTCCACAGCCAGCGCGCCGCCGGATATATAAAACGAATGAATAAAGTAATCCGGTACTGCAATATTGAAAAATGTTTTAACAAAAGTCGCCATAGCCTCGGAATAAATATCCGAATTCGAAGGTTTATTAATGGCGATTCTACCTATATAGTTAATAAAAGCCTCATCGAGCATTTTCGGATGATTCAATCCTATTGGCATCGACGCAAAGCATGTGAAAAAATCGATATATTTCCTGCCGTCGCGAGCGTCGACAAATTCAGCGCCATAGCTGTTATCCAAATCAAGCACAAAAGGAAATCCGTCGACAAGCATGCGATTATTTTTCTTTAACTCGTCGATAACCGCTCCTGCCTTCACTTTGTACTTCGGTAAATGTTTATTTGTTTGCATAGCTTGTCCGTGCATTATTTCTCCAAAATTGTTGTTTATCTAATATTTTTTTAATTGAAATCACTCAAACGATTTTCCTATTTTATCGATATCCTTTGCATGAAGCATGATTTGTGTGATTTCTTTGTGATTATCATGATTTTAATTATATTTTTAAGACTCCTGAGAAATTCAGAAACT
>CAYLSY010000399.1:0-1735 GCA_964386275.1 uncultured Hyphomicrobiales bacterium | reverse complement strand
TTTTTACACTACTTAATATCGTGTTGAACGCGCTCACGTTGAGCGTCGGAACGAACGCAAAACTTACCGCATATTCGATACTTGCCATAATTCCTTTCCGGTTTTCCCCCTTTGGCAAAGGGGGCAGGGGGAGTTTATTATTAAATCAAACCGCATTATTTCCTCACCGCCCGCATAACCGCAATCCGGTTCCATACCTCCGAAACCGGAGTGTCGTAATAAAGTTTTTCGAAGGCGCTCAAGTCGCCGCCGGAGGCAATTTCGCACACAATTCTGCCTCTGTATTCAAGCGCAATATCGCTATCGTAGCCGCCCGCTTCGTTCGGAAGCCAATCGCTGGGCAGCGAATCGCTTTCTTCGCCGGTGGGCGCAAATACGTCAAATCCGGCTATCCAAGACGCGCGTTCAAACTCAGACTTGCATGCCGATTCGAAAAAACGCAACGGCTTTTTCGATTGCAATAATATTTTGCGATTGCCAAAATTCGCTATCGACATCGGTGTCGAATTTTTCGCGAAAGTCGGGCGGAAGCCTGTGCTTTGCAACGATTTCCTTGAAATAAAGCAGATTGTGTTTGTTTCCGGATTCGCGAATGCGCCACGATTTATCAATAATTCTTTCGTTGATTTCTTCGCCCAGTGCGTCGAATGCGGTAATACGGGCTTTTAAATCGACATTTTTTCCTGCGGCAAATTCATTGACGAGCGCCTTTTGCTCATCGGGCAATTTTTCAATCGCTTCGGTTATATCTTTAAATTCTTCGTCGATTGCTTTCAGTTCTGCAAAGTGAGATTTGTAAATCGTGCGCAGCTTAGCCTCGAGCGCAATCGACGGCGGATTATATTTAACGTCCTGCTCCTTGACTCCGAGTATTAAATTTACTTTCGGTGCATTCAAATGCAGGTCTGCTGTTCTCGTTTCTTTAATATCTTCAGTCATATTTTCTCCAATTTTGTAAAATTAACCTCCCCTTGCCCCTCCTTGCTAAGGAGGGGAAAAAGGGGTGGTTTATACTGCCTTCGCTAAGAAGAATGATTCTTCGTAGTAATCCGGCGCTATTTCATAAGTTGCCGGAGTTTCGGGAATCGTTACTATTGCGCTGTTGAGCAATGCCTTTGCGATGACGATGCCGGTCGATGGCGTGTCGTCGGTTTCTTTTGCCGCCACGCCGACAAATTCGAGCGAGGGCTTTTCGAACTTCATATATTCGCGCGACTTCGAGCCTGACGAATATTTGAAATAGCCCGGAATTGCATGGACTTCGACCTTGCTGTCGGTAATGCCCGGGGCGCCATAAAGGAATAGCACAAACAATTGCCTGTTGGTTGTGTCTGCCTCGCCGCCGATTTTGTCGCCGCATTCGGATTTCAATTCCTCGAGCGTATCGCTCGCAGCAACTTTTTTGTGCGGAAAAGCGATTTTTTGGAATGCCTTGAAATCTTCGCCGGAACCGGTTTGCGTAAACTTGACTGTTGGGATGCCGTTTTCGTCGTACGCAATGTCTTCGACGATCAATATTTTGCTATTGGCTTTGTCGCCGCCGATTGTGTAAGCCTTGTCTGCGTTTGCCGCGGCTGCGGTTTCGCCTGTCAATCCGCTTAATATCGTTGCGTGGTCTGCCGCAAGCCTGAAAAGCTCGGCAATGCCACTGCCTGAATGCCTGCCTGAATCTGTCATGTTTTTCTCCTAAAATGTATTGAAATATGATTTGTTAGTTGTTATCGCCAATTTTGCG
>CAYLSY010000398.1:0-1750 GCA_964386275.1 uncultured Hyphomicrobiales bacterium | reverse complement strand
CATCAGAGTTGAAAATGCCGACTGGCTCAATTTCAATTCTGCAACTGAGAGTTTTATTATTAGCGGGTAAAACTTAAGTATGATTAAATAAAGCAAAGCTGTTTCTTTTGGGGACAGCCTTTTTTGTTTTTTTCGCGATTTTCGCTTCTGTTGCTTGTTTGACGCTTCAGAATACCGACGTTTTCCAATTAATCTTTTTAGTAGATAATCTGAATACAAGTCGAAAAGCTTTTGTCGTAAAATTCTTCATTGGCTGCTTCTCGAATTAAGAATTTTTTTTATTTTGCATAATATGAGTATGTTAATTTCATAATCAAAGAAATAATTAATTAAACTAAATATAGTACAATTTCGACTTATTAACAAATCCTTAATTGTAGTAATTACTGGGAAATCTCCTTAAAATAATTAGCCGTAGACTATTTTGAAATAATAATAATACTCATTAAATTCTTTTTGATACCCTTATGAAAAAAGACATTGATTTATGTGGATTTGGCAATGGTTTGGTCGACATCCAATGTATGGTTAGCGAAGAAGAACTGATGCGCCATGAAATAACAAAAGGCGCAATGACGCTCGTGTCCTCCGAAGAGCAAGCGCGATTATTGGCAAGCATCATGAATAAAGAGAAATTCATTTCAAGTGGCGGCTCGGCGGCAAATACCATAATCGCCTTTTCAAAATTCGGCGGAAAAGCCGCCTATCAAACTGTTTTAGGCAAGGACGATTATGGCAAATTTTACCGCAAAGAGCTTACAGAGATGGGTATATCGCTTCGGGCGCCTGTTATCAACGATATGCCGACCGGCACCTGCCTTGTTCTAATCACTCCGGATTCCGAAAGAACTATGTTTACAAACTTAGGGGCGTCTGCGATGTTCAGCATACATGACTTGGACGAAGAGGCAATAGCGCGTGCAAAATGGATATATATGGAGGGTTACAAATTCTCCGAAAAATCCACGTCCGAAGCAATGTTTGCCGCCACAGACATAGCTTTGAAGAATAAAACGAAAATTGCCCTGTCTTTTTCCGACACGTTTATTACTGAAAATTTTAAAAACAGCTTGATGCGAGTCGCAGAAGTGTCTGATTTGGTTTTTTGCAATGAAAGCGAAGCTCAATCGTTCACAAAATCCGACTCAACCGAAGACGCTTTCCAAAGATTATGCGGTATTTCGAAAAGTGTTGCCATTACTCGTGGAGCAAATGGTTCTATTATTAAATGGGATACTTTTGCGCTCGAAGCCCCAGCTTATCCGGCAAAAGCCATTGATAGCACCGGCGCCGGCGATATGTATGCCGCAGGATTCCTCTATGGTTTGATTTCGACTGAAAGCGTGGATTTGGCGGCGCATCTCGGCTCGTATGCAGCGTCGAGAATAGTAGCGCAAATCGGCGCAAGGTATAGGGGAGACCATATCGAACTAAAAAAGAAGATATTGACAATATGAAGATAAAATATCCGGTTCAATGTTTGACCGGATATTTTTTATTTTTTTTAAGAATTTGGAAAAAATAACACATAGAAGTTGTCATTCTGAAAACAGCGAAGAATGCAGTTCAGGTGCGGAATATGGATTCTTAGCTCCATATAGTTACGCAAAGATTGATTATTTTTTGGAACTGGCACGCTGGGGGCATGCGGTCGGGACCGATATGACCGCCATCCTGCTCACGCACCCTGAAATCAACGAAGTGGAGCTGCTGCCACGGCTCGCCCGCGCCCTTCACGATGAGCTTGGCA
>CAYLSY010000397.1:0-1756 GCA_964386275.1 uncultured Hyphomicrobiales bacterium | reverse complement strand
CTTTATAATAGTTTTTTTGCTCGGCAAGCCGAAATATTATGTTGAAATCTTTAAAAAAAAGTCCATAGGACAAAATGCTTTGGAAAACATACAGAATGAGTTCGACATAATTGTGAAATAATAAGACACTTAATATAAAAACAAATACAAGCGGAAGAAACATGTTTAAAATACTAAAATATTTACCGTTATTGCTCGCAACGGCTCTATTCTTTTCTGGTTGCTCAGGAACGAAACCTTCGACGCCATACCAAATGCGAGGAAAATACCTAATCGAAACTGATGATTACAAAGAAACTAACGAATTGCTCAACCGTTTGGCTCAGAAGCACAGCGCTATCGTTAAATCGTCTGTCAAGCACGCAAATCAAACAAGAACAATTGTCGAAGCCGAATGGCTTGTCTATTTGAAGCTTGCTGATTTCGAAGAATTCAAGAATGCGTTTCGAATGAGATTTCTTCAAGACATTGTCGAAGAAGATGTTACGCGTCAGTATTTCGACAACGCCAACGGTAAAACAAATTCTTCCGATAGGCAACGGCTCGAAGAAGAAATAGCCAAACTCAACAAGAAATTTGAATCCGAAACCGACGAGTTGCTGCGTCAGTATTATGCTTTGGATTTGGAGAATAAAACCAACGAACTATATAAACGTTTGGAAGATAATGGCGAATCTTCGGATAAATTAAGGTATTCCACTATCGAAATCGCTTGGCGTTTGCCGAAACCACAAGGGAATGATGTCCAAGCAGAGCCAGTTTCTCCGACTTTATCCGGTTTACCTCCGATGCCGGAAATCAATTTTTCGAATTTCGGCGAAATCACGAGCTTTGATTCGCATACTCCTGTAAAAATGTCATTCGGTGAAATGGAAGATATGGATTTTTCCATCGACGCCCTATATAATCCAGATAAAGAGGAAATGACGCTTGAAACTATGCCACCGGATTATGGCAGAGGCGGCGACATCATCATTTTAAATAAAAAATGCCAAGTAATTGACTTGGGCATTGGTCCTTTTCCCCGCATCTTCGTTGCGCCGGAAGTTCAAAAAGAACAAATTATTATGACTCCAAAGGTTGACGCCGACTGCAATGTTATTGGTTTCGAATTGCGTGTTGGCACTATCGAATCCGGATGCGTCAATGGTAAAGAGAATCTCGACAGATTAAAAAAATGCACAAAAGTTAAAAAAGCGCTCAAGAATACAAAGAAAAAAGCCGCCCGAAAGCCAGCTCCACCGAAAGATGAAGATTTGGAGACATTCTTTAATATGCCGTGATAACATTTAGTAAAATTTACAAATACAAATATTCAACGACACTTTGAGATAAGTTAATTTTCACTTTGTAACATGCATTTAGAAGGTTTTCAAACCGTCGTAAAAGTATTAAATCAAAGCTATTATTTAACACTTACAACACGATTAAATGTGATTGAAGAATAGAGTTCAATCACATAGGCTTGCGCCCTGATTACAAATAATGTTAATCACGCTACTAAATACTATTGTATGTATACGCCAAAATACAAGCTCGGCCCAAACAAATAATCGAGTAGGAGGTTCGGGATAAATTCCCGTACCGACCTCTCACACCACCGTACGTGCCGTTCGGCATACGGCGGTTCGTTAAACATAGATTACGTATTAGAAATGGTTAAATGTACTAAAAAAAGGCTGCCAATCAAGAAATTCCCCCTACCCCATTTTGCAAAAGAGAAAAAAGAAATTTCTTGATAAATCATCAATTAGCA
>CAYLSY010000396.1:0-1785 GCA_964386275.1 uncultured Hyphomicrobiales bacterium | reverse complement strand
TGCGCCGCCTGCATCCCAAACACGGACTTTTTTCAAGCCGCTGATTTCCGGCAACAAATATTTAATTGCTTGCTCTAAAGTATGACTGTCCCTGAAGAAAAAAGTAAATGCCATGTTATACCCAAACTTAAAAATCAATATATGTCAATTATACAAACAAGTAATTTAAATAAAAATTGATTACTGAAAAAAATTTTTATCAATGTAAGACTTTTTTAAGCTTCAATAATTTCTTATTTTTAAAAAAAATACCGATGAAAAATGAAAAAGAAAATAATAATAGCTCCTTCACTTTTGTCAGCCGATTTCGCCAACCTTTCGCATGATATTCGAAAATGCGAAGAAGCAGGCGCAGACTGGCTCCACGTGGATGTAATGGACGGTCATTTTGTTCCGAATATTACAATTGGTCCTTTGGTTGTCGATGCAATCAAGCCGCATACACGGTTGCCGCTCGATGTGCATCTAATGATTGAAAAGCCAGATTATTTCATTCCGTCGTTTGCAGAAGCAGGCGCAGACTTGATTACCGTTCATGTCGAAGCTTGCCCGCACTTGCACCGAAGCTTGAATCTTATTAAATCTTACGGCAAGAAAGCCGGCATAGTCCTTAATCCGCTTACTCCGCTCGACTTTGCATACGAAGCGGCTGCGGATTGCGATTTAATTCTATTGATGTCGGTTAATCCGGGTTTTGGCGGTCAGAAGTTTATACCATCGTTTTTAAAAAGATGTGATAACCTGCGGAACTTCATCGAAAAGAATGGCATTAACCTTGATATCGAGGTTGACGGCGGCATTAAAGCAGGAAACACCATTGAAGTGGTTTCTGCAGGCGCAAATGCTTTGGTTTCAGGTTCGGGTATTTTCAACGGCAACATTGCCGAAAACATTGCCGCTATCAGAAAAAATGCAGAATCTGTAGAGCATTAACCAATAGAAAATCCCAGATTATAAAAGTTGCAATCCTCGCGCTTGCACGAACGATTTCGAAGCGAAAATGTGCATTTAGCCTCAGATTTCGGTAATTCCAAACCAAAACGTTCTTTTAGGAAATCGATTGCCGCTTCGAGCGATAAATAAGTATCCCGTTTGCAGCAGCGCGGACCGCCGCTTTCGGCAATCTTTTTCAGACAACTCGCCGTTAAGGCATTGGTAAGCGACCATTCGTCTTCAGATTCGACTGGACGTCCCGTGTGCATGCTAAGAAATACTCCAGCCCCATCGGCCGCGCCGCAAGAACCAGTTGCAAAAACGCAGGCATCCGGCGTTTCGCAAGTCGCGCGCAATTCGGCAAGTTCGAGTTTCGAGCGCAGGTCGTCGCTTTGACCTAGTTTATTATGAACGCAAGTTAGCAGTACTGCCGGAACTATGAAATGATGCTCCGGTCCGTGCATTTTTATGAGCGGCAAGTTCATAATCGACACCGCAAGTTCAATCGGATTAACACCTTTATACTCAAGACACTTGATTTTTATATATTCAACAGCGCTCAACGCCATGCAGTCATCGCAAATGTAATGATGGCTGATGCATTCGTGTGAAATCGAGCTTTCCTTTCCACAAAAATCGCACAAAGCCACAATCGGAGCAGCCATCCTATATAGCTCATCGCCGCAAAGTATACATGTATTAATTTCGTTATTGCTTGCCATTTGGTTTCTTTCGGAAAATGTCAAAATTCAGAATATCAATATAGTAAAACACGTCAAATATTAAAAAATATTATTACACAAACATCATAACTTAGTAGTATTGATTATTATTCAATACTCTATTATAAAG
>CAYLSY010000395.1:0-1789 GCA_964386275.1 uncultured Hyphomicrobiales bacterium | reverse complement strand
GGCATTATGAACATCATGCTGGCTTCGGTGCTTGAGCGCACCAAGGAAATCGGCATCCGGCGCGCCGTCGGAGCTAAGCAGCGCGATATTATGCTCCAGTTTTTGACCGAAGCAATTGCAATTAGCGTTACCGGCGGACTCATCGGAGTGATAGTAGGACTGATTCTAAGTTTTATTATTGAAAAAGCGACGGGAATAGTTACCATTGCGACAATCGATGCAGTGATGCTTTCTTTCCTCGTCTCAATCAGCGTCGGACTGATTTTCGGAATCACTCCGGCAAAAAAAGCTTCAAAACAAGACCCAATTGACCTTTTGAGGTATGAATAATGAGAAGATTGCTTTTAATACTTTTTTTTATCACACTTACTATCTCATCATTAAATGCTAAAGATGAAAGAAAGAGGCTTACGCTCAATGATTGCATTGCGATTGCCCGCGAAAACAGCCCGCTTAAAAAATCTGCCGAAAATATGTATGAAAGCCGAAAACTACGCTATATCGCATTCAAAGCGGATTACCTGCCTCAAATCTCGCTGTCGGGTTCTGCGCCAGGACTTGAAAGAGCCATCAATTCAATAACGCAGCCGGACGGCTCGACTTTGTTTTTACCGCAAAGCCAGCTTTATAGCAGCGCCAGGCTGTCGTTAACGCAAAAATTACCATGGACTGGCGGCGAAATTAATCTTTATTCCAGCTTGAACAGACTTGATTTAATCGGCGACAACGAGACATTTTATTGGAGGGCAAATCCGGTGCAAATATCGCTTTCGCAGCCGCTTTTCAAGGTCAACACCATGATGTGGGACAACGAAATCGAAAAACTGCGCTACGAAAACAGCCACAAGCAATACTATGAGGAGATGGAAAATCTTTCGATTGAAATTACTCAAAAATTTTTTGATTACTACATTGCCCAAATGAACGTCAAAAATGCTGAACTGAACGCCGAAAGCAACGACACCTTGTATAAATTATCTGTCAATCGCTTCGGAGTCGGCATAATAGCCGAAAACGATTTGCTGCAGAGCGAACTCGCGATGCTTAATTCACGTAACACACTCGAAACAGCCCGTTTGAATATGAATAAAGCCGCAGAAGATTTGAAAATTGCGATGGGGCTGCATTTCGATGGTGAATTGGAGCTGGTGCCGCCCGAAAAAGTGCCATATATCGAAATCGACCCCGATAAAGTAATCGAAATTGCCAAAAACAATCGCTCCGATTACGTAAGTTATAAAATTCAGCAGCTCGAAGCGGATAAATCGGTCGAAGTCGCCGAAAGCAACAATAGCTTTAATGCAACCATTTCGGCAAGTCTGGGACTTAATCAGCGGGCAATGAACGTTCCAGATTCTTATAAAGACTTGCTCGACCAGGAAAGTTTCAACGTCAGCTTTTCGATTCCACTCTTCCAGTGGGGCAAAGGCGCTGCCGAAGTGGAGTCTGCCATCAGTTATCAAAAAAGCGTCAACGTTTCAATCGATAATGACAAGCGCAATTTCGAGCTGAGCCTGAAATATCAGGCGCTGAATTTCAACCAGTTGCAAAAGCAAGTCCAAATAGCAGCCAAAGCCGATACCATTGCTCAAAAACGTTTCGAGGTTGCCCGAAACCGCTATATGATTGTAAAACTAGATTTGGACGCATTTTTTATTGCGCAAAACGAGACAGACAACGCTTTTGCTTCGAACATCCAAATGCAAAAAAGCTACTGGCTTGCCTATTACACTTTGCGGCGGCTGACGCTCTATGATTTCGAGAAAAACGAACCGATTGTATACTAATT
>CAYLSY010000394.1:0-1818 GCA_964386275.1 uncultured Hyphomicrobiales bacterium | reverse complement strand
TATTTTATTGAAATAATTATTAATTTTGAAGTCCTGAATTTTATTCTATTTAAATAAGTAGTTCTTTAAACTTATTTTTTGAATAAAACAGAGATTGGGATGTAGCCAAGTGGCTAAGGCACCGCCCTTTGGAGGCGGCATTCGAAGGTTCGAGTCCTTCCATCCCAGCAAAAAAGAATTATCCGGAGAACAGCCGAAAAGATATGCAAACATTTATGATAGCATCGGGACGCTCAAATCGCCAGCTTGGCGAAAAGGTTGCCGGCTACCTAGGCTTAAGCTTATCGACGGTGAACATTCGTAATTTCAGCGACGGCGAAATCTGGGTAAAATATGAAGAAAACGTGCGCGGAGTGGATTTGTTTATCATACAGTCGACTTTCGCGCCGTCTGATAATTTGATGGAGCTGCTGATAATGATTGACGCAGCTAAAAGGGCATCCGCAAAAAGAGTAACAGCAGTTATTCCTTATTTCGCCTATGCGCGACAAGATAGAAAAGACCAACCGCGGGTTTCGATTACTGCTAAGCTGGTCGCCAATCTTTTAACGCGTGCTGGAGCCGACAGAATAATTACAGTCGATTTGCACAGCGCCCAAATTCAAGGTTATTTCGATATACCGCTCGACCACTTATATGCGTCTCCGGTAATTATCAGAACTTTGAAAACCTTGAATATAGATTCTATGACTATCGCTGCGCCCGATGTCGGAGGAGTGAAAACCGCCCGCTCTTATGCCCGCAGACTTGGAGCTAGTCTTGTGCTTGTCGATAAACGCAGACCACAGCACAATGTTGCCGAAATTGTCCATATTATCGGTGAAGTCAAAGGCAAAAACATTATCATTGTCGATGATATGATTGATACCGGCAGCACTTTCGTCCAATGCGCGGAAGCCTTGAAAAACAACGGTGCAGGCGATATTATCGGAGTATGTGTGCATCCGGTTTTTTCCGGCAAAGCAATCGAAAAAATCAGAAATAGCAACGCTATTCAAAAGATGTATATCACAGATACAATTCCTTTGAAAGAAAAATGCGATAAAATCGAGGTTATTTCAGTTGCTGAGCTTCTTGGCGAAGCTATCATAAGAACACACGACAATCGTTCAATCAGCACACTGTTCGAAATCGAAAGATAACATTACAATATTTCAAATTAGACTAAAAAGAAATAAAATAAGGACTTACTAAAATGCAGGAACTTGAGCTAAAAGCAAAAAAAAGACCAACCGGCAAACAAAAATCAAAGCAAATCCGTAATTCCGGATTAATTCCAGGCATTTATTATTTCAAAGGCTCCGAGAATATTCCAATTGTCGTTGACCCAAGTGACATTCGTCCTTTCGTTTATACTTCAAAATCAAAAATGATTAGTCTTTCGATCGAAGGCGATTCGACCAAAAGAGAATGCGTTTTAAAAGATGTTACTTTCGACCCGTTGACCGATGCAATCACACATTTTGATTTGGTCGGACTCGATAAATCACACAAGATGACTTTCGAAGTGCCTATTGAATTGAAAGGACAAGCTATTGGCGTGCGTATGGGCGGTTTGCTTCAACATAACTTGCGCAAGGTTGTTATTCAATGTCTTCCAATGTATATGCCTTCTTCTTTTATTGTCGATATATCGAATCTCGACCAAGGCAAACACATTCAATTAAAAGATATTAAGCTTGAAAATGTTGATTTTGTTCTGCCGTTAGATACAGCCGTCGTTTCGGTTACTGCATCGCGTGTATCGGCTAAAGCATAATTATCAAATCAAGGAAAAATAATAATCAAATAGAAAACTGAATTCAATTTAAATTTTTT
>CAYLSY010000393.1:0-1832 GCA_964386275.1 uncultured Hyphomicrobiales bacterium | reverse complement strand
ATTTAAAAATAATAATAATAATAATGATAAAGATTTTATTTTTAGATGATGTATACTCGGATGTCGAATTAGCTTTAGCTGAAATAAACAAGGAAAAGCTCGAATACGATTATCGATGTGTGGATAATGAAACTGATTTCCGTGCAGCGCTTGTCGAATACAAGCCTAGTATTGTTGTATCGGATTATTCCTTGCTTGGTTTTAGCGGCTTGGACGCATTAAAAATTTCGTTAACATACGACAGGAACATGCCTTTCATTCTTTTAACCGGCTCAATTGACGAAGAAACTGCGGTTAATATAATGAAACAAGGCGCTAGCGATTATGTTCTCAAAGACCATATGAAGAAATTGCCGATTGCAATCATAGAAGCCATACTTCAAAAAGAAATTAAAATAGCACACGAGAATGCCGAAAAAGCGCTTCGTTTGAGCGAAGAGCGCTTCAGGTTAATTGCCGAAAATGCCCGCGATATGATTTATCTGATCGAATTTGAGCCAAACCCGTGCTTCAAATATGTAAGCCCTTATACTACAATACTTACTGGTTATACTCCCGAAGAACACTATGCCGATTTCAATATAAGAACAAAATATATTCATCCCGATGATGTTCATCTTATTGAATTAGATGAAATTTTGAATAATAGTAATCCTCAGCCGATTATTCTGCGCATTCAAAAAAAATCTGGTGAAATGGGTTGGATCGAGCAGCAGAATGTTGTTATTTATGATGACGATGGCAAGATAAAAGCTATAGAAGGTATCGCACGCGATATTACCGATAGAAAAACTGCTGAAGTTGAACTAATCAAGGCTAAAGTCAAAGCCGAACAAAGCGCTCGCTTGAAATCCGCTTTCTTGGCCAATATGTCACATGAAATACGTACGCCGATGAACGGATTAGTCGGTTTTTCATCATTAATATCGGAAAAGGATATAACCGAAGAGGAACGTTTGATTTATGCCGAAGAAATAAACAAAAGCTGTAAAAGATTACTGGATATAGTAACGAATGTTCTGGATATTTCAAAAATTGAATCGGGACAAATGGAAGTAATCAAGACACCTTTTAATGTACATGAAGCGCTTGTTGAGACTTATTGCGCCTATAAACAACAATGCATCGAAAACGGCTTGCAATTTTTCTTTTCTATTGAACTTGAAAATAAAGATTTACAGATTGAAAACGATAAAGGAAAAATACAGCAGATACTATCCATCTTTTTAAACAATGCAATAAAATTTACAAAGACTGGCAGAATTGATTTAAAATTAATTCAAAACAAGGATGAACTAGTATTTTATGTTCAAGATACCGGCATAGGTATATCAAAAAGCGCACAAAAATCTATATTCGAACATTTCACTCAAGAAGATTCGCTCATTTCGAGAAACTACGATGGCGCTGGTTTGGGGCTCTCAATTGCTAAAGGACTATGCGAGCTGATCGGTGGCAGCATTACTTTTGAATCGGTCAAGGGGAGAGGCTCGGTCTTTTATTTACACGTTCCGATTTCAGAAACGAAAAAAACTCAAATCATTATGCCAAGCGTTGCTTTTCCAATGCAATTTTCGAACATTAACAAAGAGTTTACTATTCTTATTGCCGAAGATGACGAGCTGAGTTTTGATTTCTTAAAAAAACTGCTGAACAAAAACGAAAAATTTAAAATTATCAGGGCAAAAGATGGTATTCAAGCGGTTGATTGCTGCAAGGAAAATCCGGATATATCGATGGTGCTTATGGATATTAAAATGCCATTTATGAATGGACTGGAAGCTACTAAAAAAATCAAAGCCCAAAGGAAAGATTTGCCTATAATTGCCGTT
>CAYLSY010000392.1:0-1841 GCA_964386275.1 uncultured Hyphomicrobiales bacterium | reverse complement strand
TGCAAAGAATAATACGAATAATATAAATGTTGTATAAGACAAAGCAAATATTGATTATATTATCAGCATTATATTTCTATTTATGCTTAAATAATGCATCAGCTGCAGAATTATACAAGATTTCTAACGAGCCGCTCAATCGTCTATGTATTTATTTTGACAACTTGCCTCAACAATTCAAATCCATACTATCGCCGAGCAAAAAGCAAATTATTATTGAAGTGCCTAATGCCAGTGCAGCTCAAGGTATGAAGAATTTTAAATTTAGCGGCATAATATCCGAAGCAGTGGTTTTTAAGGCTGGCGATGTATTGACAATTTCAATAAATATTAATGAAAAGCGGGGTTACAACGCTGTATTGCTGCCGTTTTCGAAGGCAATAATGGTCGATGTATTCCGCTGGGACAACTTATCGACTGCCGAGGATAGCTACCGCAGCGGACTTCTGGCTTACGAAAGTGGAATTTTCTCTACTGCAAAAAAAGAATTGGCAATTGCTGCAAAAGCTAACAATCCTGACGCAGCTGCATTTCTCGGTATTATTAATTATTCTGAAGGCAATTTCGATTATGCCTTGTCCAATTTGCTTGCCGCCGAAAAGTTGAACACAAGCATAGCAGACGCTTATGCCGCATTGTCGCTGCTTTTTTCAAAACGCTCGGACGCCGCAAAGGCAGCGCATTACAAAGCAATTTTTCAGAAAAAAACTGGACTTACATCGTTCGACGAAGGATTTATTGTCAAAAATTCAGTTGTTGAGATTCCGCTTGATTCTGCGTCACTGCTTTATAAAATGAGTTATAATGTTGTTATTGATTCAAATCAGACTTCTAAGAATCTTGTTGACACTCAAAGAGCTGTTCCGCTCAAAAATGATTCGCTTATTGTTGATACTATCGGAGCGAAAACCGAAGCAAAATCTGGAGGAAGCGTATTATCCGACACAGCATTTTACGGTACTGTAGTTCTCTTGCTGTTGATAATTACAATACTTAGCGCATATTTACGCTGGAAAAAACAAGTAATCAAGCAAATGGCGAAACGCCCTCCAATAAAAAGCCAATTTACAGAGGATTTGAAGGATGCGCAATCGACTGCAGCAAAGCGCGCTATGGCTAATCGGCTTTATAAGCAGCAAGCGGAAGCAAATTCTCAGCCCGTAAAAAAAGAAAATTTGCCTCAAGATGAAACTTTTTCCGATAAAAATGTGTTATATAATATAAAGAGCGCACAAAATCTTCAGAACAAGGATATTGAAAGCAAGCTGGCAGTAATTGCTCAAAAGATAATGGAATCGAAAAAAGCGGCAGAATCAGGAAAATCTAAAATTTTCGAAACAAAACCCGAACATAATTCGTATTCCGAAAAAGAACCAAAGAAGCCACTGTCTCCAAAGGTAGAATTGGCTATGCACCTGCAAAAAGAGCAGTTGAAAATCAAGGACAGGAAAATTTCTTCGCTTCGTAGCGACGATATGCCGGACGACGAGACTCAGTTAAGTGAATTATCAAGAAAAACCGGTATCGAAAAAAGTGGTTTGGAGATTAAAAAGAATATCGATGTTATTTCGTCTGATGCTCAAAAACTTGAGCAAATTAAAGAAAAGTTCAAAACAGAAGATAAGAACAAAGGATAATTATTGGCTAATATTATACTGTTTCATAATAACAGAATGAAAATATTCAAAAAAAATATAAAAAAAATCTTATCGATTGGAAAACAGATTCTTGTTCCTTTATTGATTGTTGTCATACTGTTGAATTTTGGAACTTCATATTCCTCTTCCAGAAAAGATACTTCTGCAAAAAGCAAATCAAATAAAAGTAGCACTTACTCTCAA
>CAYLSY010000391.1:0-1863 GCA_964386275.1 uncultured Hyphomicrobiales bacterium | reverse complement strand
ATTAAACAACAACTTCTGAAAAAATACTATAATATGCAAAAGCTATACTTTTCAATAAGCGAGTTAAGTAAAACGATTGACGAAGAACCACACATTTTACGGTACTGGGAAAAAGAATTCGACTGCCTTAAGCCAAAGAAAAATCGTGGCGGAAACCGAGTTTATTCGCCAAGGGATGTTGAAATCGTTAAACGGTTGAAAATCTTGCTCAGAGAAGAAAAGCTTTCGCTAAAAGGCGCAAAAGAGAAAATTATCGCTTTATTACCGGAAATCGAACGGCAATTAAACGAGATGCAGCAAGTCAAACCATCGGATAATGATACATCATTCAAAGACAATAGTTTAAGTCTCTTTCCAGATAATGTTTCGAAGCAGTATGGTATGCCGAAGGAAGAACTTATTGGAATAAGAGATTTATTACTTGAACTCAGACACTTGATAATAAGTGTCTGAGCCAACTTTTGCACTTTAAGTATTTAATATTTCTTTTTTTGAAGCGTATTGAAATAGTTATTTATTATATTGGTCGATTCTCTCACTTTTCCGTCGGATATTAGCGACATTGCATTAGCCGCATTAAGTATCGGCTCGCTTATTTTTTTCCCAACGTATAATGTGAAAAAGAACATTAGAACAATAATGATTAACCCGGCAATGATTGTAATATATATTACAGAGTAAATCTGTTCTTTAACTAATATTGTTGTTTGTTGATATTCGTCGATATAAGTGCTTGCTCCAATCACCCAATCGAATGGTTTATAATAAACGATTGCTGCAATTTTATTTCGCGCTTCGTTTTCGCCTTGATTTTTCCAAGGATAAATCTCAAACGTTATTTCCTGTTCTTTAGAATTAATACCCTTTTTAACAACTGATTGGATAAAATAATTACCGTTTTGGTCTTTGGCTTCCCAGATGTTTTCGCCATCGCGCTTGCCGTCTTTTGATATAACATAATAGCCTTGACGCGCTCCAGTGCCGGTTATAACATAAATATATCCGGTTTTTCCGATAATCTTTTTCATTATGGCTTCACGCAGGCTTTTCACGCTTTCAGGAGCTATACCAACATAGAGCATGCCGATTATTTCGCCGGAATTGCTTTTAATGGGTTCATAAATAGTTTGATAATTTTTATTAACCACAAAAGCGGAACCGAAATAATTTTTCCCGCTTAAAATAGATGATATGATTTTATTCGGGCTGCCATCCTTACCGACAGCCGGTATATATGTGCCGACAGCTCTTGTTCCGTCCTCTTTAATGACGGATGTGGCGACACGCAGCATATCACCCTTGGCATTCATCTTTTGAAATACTGTGCAAGTGCCTCCAAATAGTTTTGTAATCTCATCGACAAGAATGACTTTTATGCTTGAATCCCTTGTCTGACCAAACCAAACACCACCAAGCGTCATTTTGGGCAACTCGGTTTGCGTTTCTTGATTTGTTTCTTGATTAATAGCATTCCATGTTACTCTTTCGGAAGAAAGCCCGAATCCGCCTTGTTTTTTAGCCAAATCCCATGAAAAGTAAATTGAATTCTGGAGCTGGCTCCTTATCATTTCATCAGTAATTCGACATTCATTATACGCGCCAATAGCAATATCGGAAATATTCTGCATAGCAATTGAATCAATTTCAGTTGTAACTTCATTAATCAATGATTTACTGCTAAAAAGAAGAACGATGATTACAACAATAACAGGTAAAAGGGTGGAAATTGTTGAAATTGCAATGATTTTTTGTTTTAATTTCATATCGAAAAACCTCCCATTCTATATTTTTTATCGAATATAAATAATTCGTTAACTATAAGTTAAAAAAATGTTAAGAACAATCCAAATATTTTCAATTCTA
>CAYLSY010000390.1:0-1864 GCA_964386275.1 uncultured Hyphomicrobiales bacterium | reverse complement strand
GATGTTCTGTTCGTCAAGGGTATTCCATTCGAGAATCACAGATGTTTTACCGTTGGAAGTAAGGGTAAAATTACCAATAATCCCATCGGCAGCAAACAGCAAGCATGGAATGACAAGCAATAGCAATAATGGCAAATATTTAGTTCTTTTCATATTCATATTATCGAATAACGAAAAATTTTATTGTTGTATTTATTTACAACATTTAATAAAAAGCAAAAATATTACAAATAAATTGAAAAAGCAACAAGAAAAAATAATTCAATATGTACCAAGACATAAAAAGTAATCTCGGATATAATTAATTACTTGCTGATAATCAACTTTTGGATAACTGATTGCTCATTTGTCTTGATTACCACAAAATAAAGCGATTGTGGTATGTCACTGTCAAAGATGAAATCAGTTGTTTGAGCGCCTGCATCAAAAAAAGTATTGTCAATAGTTTTAATCACATTTCCCAAGCAATCGATTAATTCTATACGAACCTGTTGGGCAACTGGATTATACCATGTTAAAAAGCAATGGTCGTTTGCCGGCTGAGGCGTAACAGAAATAAAAGTCAATGGCTTGCCGTTATCTATTTGTTCTTCAACATCGGTATAAATATTGTTTGATTTATAAATACCTTTGTTTCGTACAGCAGCATAAATGGTATAAGTATTTGCAATAGAAGCATCCGGCGATATAGACACTTTATAGACATCCATATTGCTTATGTCGCCGCCTTTCCAAGCCAATGACCATGTATTGCCGTCGTTGCCGCTAATCCAAACGTAGTCTGTTCCGCAAGCGGCAGCAATAACCGATTTAATTGTTCTGTGCCGGCTAAATCCGTATACTGTCGCAGGCCCTTGAACTTTTGACCATGTTCTGCCCGTGTCAAGGCTTTTATATATACCTCCATAAGCGCCTTGGACACCACAGACAACAACAGCTGGATTTGTTGAAGACGGCATAACTGCAACAACCTTCATTTCGTTAGTTATACCTGATTCGGAAGGCAACCATGTAGCGCCATTGTCGTATGAACGAAAGACGCCACTAGCGTATACTCCATCGGCTGCAAGAAACATTAGACGATTGTCTGCAGGAGAAATGGCAATATCGCGAGCTTGGACATCAAAAGAGATATTATTTGTACATGTTTCGAAACCGTTATTCGAAAATAGAAATCCTTTTGCTGTATTGACACAAGCACAAAAATAATTCGTGCTGATTGATTCTTTAAAATCGATTTTTATTGGCTGATATGTATCTTCGCATTTCAACATTGCTATTTCCCATGATTCGCCGCTATTTTTTGAATAGGCAATTCCTCCACGATTCATCGTTCGGGCGGCAGCATACCATTTATTAGTTTCAACTGGGTCTTCTACGATGTCAAATACGATATATTCGTTCAAGTGAGCATCGGATAGCGTTGCAAAATCATTGGTTGTGATTTTATAGCCGGAACCGACCAACGGGAATGAAATGGGCTGTGAATCAAGGTCTGTCGCTTGGGCATCTAAGCTAAACAAAATAGTCTTATTGGTATTAGGCGGAAAATAAATTGTATGAACCTGACCAGTGGAATTATAGACTTGAAGCCATTCCGGGTCGGCGCATTGCAATGTAGTAAATGCGACAAAAAAAGTGAGAAAAGCAAAACCAAGCTTCTTGAAATTGCGGATTTCGTAAGTAAGTTTCATAGCACTAATTTAATTTATTATTAATAACTTATAATTTTTCGTCGATGGATTTTATACTTCACTAGAATACTTCAAATGCTTTAAAATTATTAGAGCAGAATAATGACATATATATCTCGTTTTCCTAAAAAAAACAAATAGTCATGTAATAAAAAGCATTTTACTAAAAA
>CAYLSY010000389.1:0-1877 GCA_964386275.1 uncultured Hyphomicrobiales bacterium | reverse complement strand
CCGAGCGGCTGGAAGCGTTTGATTACTACCAAATAAGCCAAAGGCAGCAAAGCCGGAACAAAAATGAAATAATTGAGCAGGAAATTCCAATCAGCCGGAATAATCGATAAATCAAGAAGATAGTTAAACAGAAGCAAAAGGATAAATATTGCGTAGAGAGCTATTACAATCGGTTTTGAAGCAATTCGCTGCTCATTCGATAAATCTTTTCTAAAAATCGTTTGGGTTACGATTCTAAAGACAATTACGGCAATAATAGACGTTTGCAGCAAAAATTGGAAAGCGCTGTCCTGAAATTCAAATATTATACCAGCCGCTAAACCGATACATACAGCAAGAATCACAAAATAAGGCACCCAAATTAGCCATTTCCGCTTGCTAAGCCTCGGAGATTCGAACGGAAAATAGAAGTAACTATGAAACAGCACCGGTATTGCGGCTATCATCGAATACTGCTGCGCCACAAACCGTAGAATTGAAATCCAGTCTATATTCACTGGGTCATGCGAAATCTGCAGCAAATAGCTTGTTCCGATAAGCGAAAACGCTACGGAAGTAATTCGAGCAGCCTTAAACTGCGCTTTCTGCAGGCAGATGAAAACAGACACAGCAATGAACGCCAAACCGGTTAGAACACAGAAAATGAAAATAAGCTGCAAACCGATAGACGAGAATCTAATATTAAAGTAGATGCGCTCGCCTTCTTTTAACACTTCATATACGGCTTCATCGCCGGAACTCAACGAACGCAAATATTTAAATGCGGCATTATCATCCGAAAATTTAATGCTGTCCACGCTCAATAGCACGTCGCCCAGTCTTATGCCGGCTCTATAGGCAATACCATTTTCATCAATTTCATAAATGTAGCTGCCGTAAAGCAAGTCTATCGCAAAACTGTCAGGTAATACATTTGTATTTACTTTATATTCAACCTCGTTGTGTCTTTTCCTGTCGAGAACGAGAAGCGATATTATCGTATCACTCTTATTTTCAGATAAATATTCATAAAATTCAGCAGATGAACCGATTTCCCTGCCGTTAACAGCCAGCAGAAACGAACCTGACGTAAGCTCTTCTTTGACGAACGAAGACAATTCGGCAAGAAATTTACTTACGCGTTCGGCTTCTACGCTTTGGTTGATATATACTTTGGAAGGCAAGATAATGCTTGATATGCCGCTTGTAACGCGAGTTGCAACCCGATAAAAATTCCAAGCTCCCAAAACTAAAACACTTCCGATAAAAAAAATAAACATTACCCGGAATAAATTTGGACGGCTATCGAACGGGGACATCAACACCTGAATAATATTGTTTTATTTTAAAATTACTAAAGGAATAGCCCGTATTTCCTTATTGCCGTATATAACAAGTGAAAAATAACCTTCGGATAAGGAATTTAATTCGAGCGATAATATATTCCTTAATTCACGAAAATAATTGAAAAAAGTTTCATAAACAATTACTCCGCTCAAGTCGAACAATGCAATTCTATATATCAGCGCTTCGCATTGAACATTGACAAGTTCGCCGAAATCAATATTCAAGGTGGTTGAAGCAGGGTTCGGATAGACAAGAATTTGCTCTGCTGCATTATTTTTTTCTATCACATCGGTCGATGGTTTAGTCGTAAACGTCCTGATAGCACTGTATGGTCCCCATCCGTCGCTATTGAAAGCTTTAACGCGCCACCAGTATTTTGTGTCTCCCTCTAAATTTAAAACACTTGTCGAAACAGCTGTTATCGAAGAATCGACATAAGCATTAGCGAAATTCTCTGTTTTGGATAATTCGAAACAATAAAGCGTAACGTTTGGAGGTGCAGGCATCCAGATGAAATCAACTTTTTCAGGGGATTGGGAGCTGTTGTTTGA
>CAYLSY010000388.1:0-1896 GCA_964386275.1 uncultured Hyphomicrobiales bacterium | reverse complement strand
CACTTTTCAATTTTCTCCTTCATAACAACAAAAATTGCCATATCAAGAATAATTATTATCACAATAATAAGAATTGAAGCCCAGTCTGGAACTTTGTAGATGAAGTCCTGCTCACATATCATAGATATAATGTTGGCATGGATAACGACGCCATACATGTCCGGCAGCGATTTACCGATGTATTGCTCGTTCATTGGAGTAAAAAACACGTCTTCGTCGACAAGAGTGTGCAAATCTGGTCCCATAATGCCGAACAAAACCAACTTGTCTTTTATAAAGCCGAGAGAATCGCGTTTCAAAAAGACATCATCGACATCGAGAGTAATGTATTTATCATAATTTCGCTTGTAATTGATTATTTCCTCTTCGTTGCCTCGTTCCAGAAATCGTTTCGTGGCATTTGAATCGATTGTGTTTGCTAACATAACAGAAAAAGCGTATTGGTCTTCGCCTGCTATATGAGCTTTGGGGAAAAAGTTGCGAACAGTGCGGAAGTATTCTTCACTTTCCGATACAGTTGTAATGATGTTAGCAAAACCGTTTTTAGCATAGCGGTTAAAACGATGGTTGGACACAACAATTGAATCATCGAAGTCGTCAAGAGAATCGTTGTAAATCAGTTTGCTGACGAGGAACAGGTTATTCACTTTCGAAATTGCCGCTTCGAAAATCGAATCCTTTTCTTCGCCAAGCTCTTTATGGAAGAAAAGGTCGATACCGATAGCTTTGGGTTGATAACTATTGATTATTTCGATTTGCTCGGCAATTTTCACCCGCGGAATATCGCCGACATTGACTAAAACAATGTTCGTATCTTTTGCAACTTTGTCATAGTCCCGCATCTTTGAAAAAACAAAGTCCGATAGGTAGAATTCTTGGATGACGTTTTGAATCGGGTCCATGAAGTCGATACTGAAATAAAAACTTAAATAGACCAGCACAAAAAAAACCAAACCGGTGGCGACAATATTATCCAGTATGTGCAGTAGCCATTTTATCATATTTATTATCATTTCTCGGAGCGAATGCTGCTGCCGGTTATAATTGGTACGACAGGAAACTTGTTGAAAGTCAAGGCTAAGTCAATATCTTCACTATATCCGATTGATTCAAGGTATAGGGCATGCTCGCGGGTTTTAATGAACGATTTCAATTCGACGGAGTGCAGATTATATAGATTTTTTGCCACCTGAGCGGCATCTGTCATTACTACATCAAGACAGCGTTTTTTCAGGAAATCGATGTATGCGCCAGCGCAAAGCAAATCCTCGAAAGACAGCCGGCCATTGTTTCCTGAACAGAAGAAATTGATTGTAACATCTTCAGTATAAGTATCTATTTTTTGTTTAAGGTATTCGCAAGCTGCATCAATGTTGACAAAACTGCCTATGATTCTGTGCTTGGCTTGCTTTGCCTTGAGAAATGTCTTTGTGCCGTTTGTTGTGCATATGACAACGGTTTTGCCTTTCACCGTTTGTTCGTTATACTCTGTTGGGGAGTTGCCGGCGTCGAAACCGTTGATTTTTTTTCCGTTTTTCTCTCCGCCGAGAAAGCAAGTTTCCTTAATAAGATTGTTGTAGATTTGGACAGCTTTGTCAATCGTTTCGCAAGGGATAATTTCTTTGGCTCCGGCATCTAAAGCGGCGCAAACGGTTGTTCCAGCACGCAAAACATCGATGAATACAGCAATAGAATCATTAAACTGGTTTTCAACCTCAGGAAAATAGGGGGTTATATATGCATCTAACCTGATTATCATACTTGTTTCGTTTTTTAGAATTCTATAATGGCATTGATAATTCTCCAAAGATAAGACTTTTTACTTTAATTATAAATTACGAAATTGAAATTTTAATGATAGGTGGCGAATGCCACTATTCAAGCGTAAACAAGGTA
>CAYLSY010000387.1:0-1896 GCA_964386275.1 uncultured Hyphomicrobiales bacterium | reverse complement strand
GTTTGAACTATAAATTTAATCAAATAAATAACAAAAACACAATTTAATAAAGATGGATGCCGGAAAAGCTGGAATACCTAATATTTGTAAATACTTAGGAAAATTCAAATGAATAAAATTGATAAATTCCTGAAGCTGAAAAAAGAGCGAAATGCCGTCGTTTTGGCTCATTACTATCAGGAAGCTGAAATACAAGACTTGGCGGACTATTTGGGCGATTCGCTTTACTTGGCTCAAGCCGCTCAAAAGACGACAGCCGACGTCATATTATTTTGCGGGGTGCATTTTATGGCGGAAACCGCCAAGATATTGAATCCGCAACGGATTGTGCTTGTGCCTGACATGGAAGCGGGCTGTTCGCTTGCCGACAGCGCCGAACCTTCGGCTTTCAAAGCTTGGATTGACAGCCATCCGGGAAGTGTGGTCATATCCTACATCAACTGTTCCGCCGAAGTCAAGGCTATGAGCGATATTATCTGCACATCGGCAAATGCCGAGCGGATTGTCGCATCGGTAGCGCAAGAGCGGCAAATACTTTTTGCGCCGGATAAATATCTTGGCGGACACGTAATGCGAAAAACCGGACGGGAGCTTGTACTATGGGATGGGACATGCCAAGTTCACGAAGCGTTTTCCGAGCAGGAATTGATTAGAACAATGGGAGAACATCCGCAAGCGTTGGTGCTGGCTCATCCCGAATGTCCAGAACATTTGCTCGGCTATGCCGATTATATAGGCTCGACGAACGGAATACTCGATTTTGCCGAAAAGTGCGATTTCACCGAGTTCATAATATTGACCGAGCCGGGAATACTCCATCCTCTACGCAAAGCCAGTCCGGATAAGGAGTTTTACACCGTAGCTTCGCTCGACGGCTGTAGCTGCAACAATTGCCCGTATATGAAACTTAACACAATCGATAAAATGATTGCGGCGCTCGAAACCCTTAGCCCGTCTATTGAAATGGACGAAAACCTAAGACTGAGAGCGTTGAAGCCTTTGGAACGAATGCTGGAATTAAGTAAATGAAAACCGGTTATCTGCTTTACGAACAAATCAAATCGTTGCCCGAAGAATACGTCAGGCGGCGAATTTCGGAATATCTCGCCGAAGATGCTCCGAACGGCGACATAACGGCTGATTCGATTTTTCGGTCAGATGTGCCAAGCACGGCTATTATTCAGGCTGAAGAGCCTTTGGTATTCGCCGGCGCAGCTATTTTGCCGGTTTTCTTCGGCGAGCCATTCAAATTGGAAATTTTTGCTTCTGACGGGGACGAAATCGATACCGGCGCTGTAATCGCACGTGTCGAAGGCTCTTCGCGGGAATTGTTGAGGCGCGAGCGACCTTTTCTGAACTTGTTTCAAAGGCTTTGCGGGATTGCGACTCTGACAGCGAAATATGTCGAAATCGCAAAGCCTTGGATGGTATATATTCTTGACACTCGGAAAACCACGCCGGGTTTGCGTTTGTTTGAAAAATACGCCGTTGGTTGCGGCGGCGGCGCCAATCATCGACTCGATTTGTCTTCGGGAATTCTTATTAAGGATAATCATATCAAAGCTGCAGGCGGCATTGCAAACGCAGTTGAAAAAGTCCGCCAAGCCGCTCCCGACAAGGTAATCGAAGTTGAGACGGAAAATCTCGACGAAGTTCGCCAAGCGCTCGAAGCAGGCGCAGGTGCGATTTTGCTCGATAATATGACCCCAAGTCAAGTTACCGAGTGCGTTTATACTGTCAGGGAATACCTTTTCGGCGATAAGATATTTGTTGAAGCAAGCGGCGGTATTACCTTGGAAAATCTCAAAGGCTACGTTAGGACTGGCGTAAATGCGATTTCAGTCGGAGCCTTGACCCACAGCGCACGTAGCAGCAATATTCACATTGAGTTTGAGT
>CAYLSY010000386.1:0-1909 GCA_964386275.1 uncultured Hyphomicrobiales bacterium | reverse complement strand
ACTTGATTTTTCAGGTATGAACAAGTTCATTCGATTTGACCGCGAAAACGGTATTTTCTGTTGCGAAGCTGGCGCTTCTCTCGCATCAATACTCGATTTCATTGTTCCACATGGCTGGTTTTTGGCTTCTACTCCCGGGACAAAGTTCATATCGGTAGGAGGAGCAATTGCCAATGACGTTCACGGCAAGAATCACCATACCGAAGGCACATTCGGCGCTAATGTATTACGTTTCGAGTTGCTTCGCTCGGATGGCAGCAAAAGAATCTGCTCTAGAAACGAAAACAGCGAGCTCTTTTTTGCTACAATCGGCGGTTTGGGGCTTACAGGCGTAATCACATGGGCGGAGTTTCGACTAAAACGCTGCGCTAGCGCTTATATTGATTCAGAAAGTATCAAATTCGATTGTCTTGAGGAATTCTTTGAAATCAACAGTGATTCAGATGTTTTCGAAAGCACTGTCTCGTGGGTGGATTGCTCGGCTAAAGGCAGGGCGCTAGGCAGAGGACTGTTTAATCGCGGAAATCACGCTGTCAGTGCGCCAAATGACTTACCAGAATTTCCAAAAGAAAAGTTGAAAACATTTCCTTTTGATGCGCCGTTTATTAACTCGGCTTCAGTATTTGCTTTTAATAAGCTTTATTATAACAAGCAAATAGATAACAGTATAAAGCAAACGATTCACTACAACGCTTTCTATTACCCATTAGATGCTATATTGCATTGGAACAGGGCTTATGGTAAAAATGGGTTTCTGCAATATCAATTCGTTGTTCCTGAGGAAAATGCCCGAAAGGCGCTTGCTGACATATTAACCCATATATCTGACTCAGGAAAGTCGTCTTTTCTAACGGTATTAAAGAAATTCGGCTCGAATCGTTCCGGAGGCATGCTATCTTTTCCTCGCCCGGGATACACTCTGGCAGTGGATTTCCGCTTTGAAGGCAGGCAAACATTAGAATTATGCTCTCAACTCGACCGTCTCGTCGTTAAGTATGATGGAGTAATCTATCCAGCGAAAGATGCACGAATGAAAGCTGTGGATTTTCAACGTTTTTATCCAAATTGGAAAGATTTTGCCAATTATATTGACCCGAAATTCTCATCAAGTTTCTGGCGGAGAGTAAGTATATAGTGAAAATGTAATATTAAATAATAAAAAATCATGAAAAAAGTATTAATAATCGGCGGCGCTTCCGCTATTGCTCGCGAAACAGCAAAATGCTTCGCATCCGAAGGAGCTTCACTTTTTTTGGCTGATATTAGCTCTGCCAGACTCGAAAGCGTGAAGCAAGATATCCAAACTCGCTACCAATGCGACATCCACCTTAAAGAATTCGACGCATTGGATTTCGAAAATCACGATAATATAATAAACCAAGCAACTGAAAATCTTGGCGGACTTGATGTAGTATTAATTGCCCATGGGACACTTGGAAAGCAAACCGAGATTGAGAGCTACTTTCCTGCTGTCGAAAAGGAAATTCGCTTAAATTTTCTGAGTGCTGCTTCTTTGGCGACGAAAGTTGCTGAATTCTTCGATAAACAGGGTAGAGGCACATTAGCGGTTATATCGTCGGTAGCGGGCGAACGCGGTCGCCGTAGCAACTATATCTATGGAAGTGCGAAAGGCGCTTTAACGCTATATATTTCAGGATTGCGGGGTAGGTTCGCGCAAACAAACGTGAAAATCATTACTTTAAAACCCGGCTTGGTTGATACTCCGATGACGCAACATATGTCGAAAAGCCCGCTATTTGCAAGCGCTGAAACTGTTGGCGCATCTATTTATAAAGCAATTAAATCCGGCAAGGAAATAGTATATATTCCAGGATTTTGGAGGATTGTAATGGCTGTTGTCAGGCTCATTCCTGAGAATATATTTAAAAAAATGAAATTTTAGTAAAAT
>CAYLSY010000385.1:0-1925 GCA_964386275.1 uncultured Hyphomicrobiales bacterium | reverse complement strand
TTCGGAAGTATCAAAAGAAAAAATTAACATTAATCTTCATCTTTAAGCATTTTACCGATCGGCATGATATAGAGCGGTTCTTCGCTTTTAGTCATTCGAACGACGCTTTTAACCATCGCGTCGCTAAAAGCGCCGATAGCGCAAGTGCCAATGCCGAGCGCTTCGCATTGCAGATAAACATTTTCTGCCGAATGACCTAAATCCATATAAATATATCGTTCCTTGCCACGCTCGCCGTATTTCTTAGTCGTTCTTTCGGGAATGCAGCTCCAAACCAGGTCCGCTGGCGCATTTTCGACCATCATCAGGCTGTTGGCGGCTGCGCAGAGTTCTTTGCGTTTATCGGTATCGGTAATTAATTTCAAGGCATGATTCTCCGAATCATAGTAATATACTCCAGCAGGAAGACCGGTTACGTTTCCAGCGACAAGGTATATGTCGAGCGGGTAGAGCGCTCCCGCCGAAGGCGCTGTGCGCAATCCGCCGCGCAAAAAAGCGGGTCCGCCGGGAATTGGTTCTGATATACCATAGGCAGCCCATAAAATTTGCGATACTTCCTGAAGAGAAATCGGTTCATTTTGATAACTGCGGCGCGAACGGCGGCTTGCGAGGGTTTCCTCAACCGATACTTTGCCTTTTAGCGAAGGTTCGGGCAATTCGACAGTTTTCATAAAAGTATGTTCAGTTGGAATATCGTCAAGCATTTTCTTTTGAATAGCAGTCCATTCGGCGTTCAAATCGTTCCAGCGCTTGTCAGAATGCAGAATTTCGAGGTCTGGGTCTGCTTTAATTTCTTCGGCGTAATAGCTGAGCATTTTTGCGTCGCATTTCGCCAAAACCTTGAATGCGCCTTCCTTATCGCCCGCCAAAGCATAGCAGCAGGCTGCGTTATAATAAATTGCGGCATTGGAGTTGCCCATGCCGATTATTTGCTCATAGATAGCGGCAGCTTCCTTGTATTGCTTCTTTTGGTAGAGCTGTCCGGCTTGCTTCGAAAGTTCGGCAGCAGTTTGAGAAAATAGAATCTGCGAAAAGAAAAGAGTGATGATTACTAATGAAATGAAGGAAATTAATTTGTTCGACATTTTAACCTCTAATTATATTATTAATTGTTTTTTATTGTATCTTGCAAACTCCTGATATACCGAATAATTCGCCAACGGTCAAGTTCGTTCAGCTTAGACTTTTGCGGAAACATCAGATTTTGTCCGGAGCTAATGATGTGAAATAGCCTTGCGTCAGACATTGCCCGGGTTTCCGGACGGCAAAAATCCGGCGGACCGGGGAATGGCTCGTCATCTTCGGATACCATTTCGACTTTTGTTATTACCGTTCCATCGCCATGCCCTTGGAAACCGTGGCAGGGCGAGCAAAACGCTTCGAAACGGTTTTTGCCTCTTTTTAGTTCCAAATGATTGTCGGTAATAGGATTAGAAAACGCTTTTTCTGCCGCTTCATAGTCTGTTTGTTCGAATTTATATGAAATACCTATCGTCGGAATCGAACCCGGCGGCGGCAGCCTGAGCGATAAGCTATCGGGAAAGAAGCTTGTGAGGGATTGCAAACCGACCTTCGGCTGATAATCCATATCTGCAATAGCTTCGATAGGTTGATTGGTTTCAAAACCAGTAATAATACCAAACCTGACCAGCAAAACGTAAACAAGCATAGCCGGAGCGGAAAAAACCAAAAGAGAAAGAAATATTTTTTTAATCAGCTTCAATTTTGCTTTCAATGTGAAGTAAATCTTTAATAGAATTATACATATCATCATCTAAGTCATTGCAATCAAGAATAATTGCGTCGGGATTTTTTCCTATTAAATCGTCTGGGATTTTTTTTAGCCATGTAAAAGATTAAGTTTTAATGATAAAAGCAAACAAGCCAAAAAGCAAGGAGAATTTTTCCCCAAACTCCCACAAATA
>CAYLSY010000384.1:0-1927 GCA_964386275.1 uncultured Hyphomicrobiales bacterium | reverse complement strand
AAAATTCCTTAATTTTGTTTTTTTATGTTTTTTTATAAATGGAATTAAAATGATTAGACCAATAGTGCATGAAGTAGGTTTAAGAGACGGACTGCAGATGGAAAAAGAAGTTGTGCCTTTCGACATTAAGTTGAATTGGCTCAAGCGAATTGCCGCAACAGGCGTGGATATAATTCAAATCGGTTCTTTTGTCAATCCGGAAAAAATGCCCCAAATGGCTGATACAGACAAGCTCTTCGATTATCTGAATGATAATTGGGATAAGCCGGAAAATGTTACATTATCCGGACTTGTTTTGAATGAACGCGGCTATGAGCGCGCTGCTCGATGCAACGTAGGATTGATTTGCATGGGTGTATCAGCCAGCGAAACCCACAGCAAACGCAATACAGGAATGACAGTCGATGAAGCTTTAAATAGAATCGTTAATATTGCCAAATCGGCTATAGCAGACGGTAAAAATATTCAAGTATCGGTGCAATCAGCTTTTGGATGCGGATTCGAAGGGGCAATCGACGAGGAACGAGTGTTTTCAATCGTATCACGGTATCTTGAAAACGGTATGAAGAAAATCAGCTTAGCCGATACTGCCGGTCATGCAAATCCGAAGCAAGTAGAGCGCATGTTTTCCAGAATATTGGAAATGGAGCCTTCTGCCGAGCTTGCCTGTCATTTCCATAATACATATGGAATGGGACTCGCCAATTGTCTTGCAGCGTTGAAATGCGGAGTTGTCAGCTATGATTCGGCTTTCGGAGGATTGGGCGGTTGCCCGTTTACGAAATTAGCTGCAGGCAATGTTTGCACCGAAGATTTGGTGCATTTCCTTCAGCGAATGGGCTTAAGGCTCGACATTGATATTGCTTCTTTAATCGATATCGCAAAGTCCGTTGCACAACACTTTAATAGGGATTTACCCGGGTTTGTTTACAAGGCTGGCGGAATTAAATATTAGATTGCAGTTGCCACTTTTCATGCGAAAAAAAAATTGAATGATGCAATTTTTAAATAATAAGATTTGAACAATCTGAAGCTTAATCGGATTTTATGCAGACTCATTTAAAATAGTATAAAAAATGTTACTAAAACGCTATAAAGACATTGAAATAACGCTATCTATCATACTATTTTGGATTATTCTTATAATATTAATTAATCCATATACTGATGGCTGTATCGGCGACGATTGGGCTTATGCCAAACCGGTATTGAACTTAATCCATGGCGAAGGTCTGCATATTACGGATTGGTCGTCGATGACCTTGGTTTTTCATGTCCTTTGGGGAGCGCTTTTCAGCGAAATATTCGGTTTTTCGTTTACAGTATTAAGGCTTAGCGTGCTTTTGCTCGGATTATGCGGTTTCATCGGCACTTTTTACTTTTTAAAAGAAATCAATCCGAATAGGATATTTGCAGTGCTTGGTACTTCACTGATTGCTTTAAATCCAGTCTACTTACAGCATTCATTTACATTTATGACCGATATATCGTATTATGGATTTATGATTTGGGCTGCATACTTCTTTTTAAAGTATCTGAAAAATGAAAAATTACAATTTATCATATCTGCGTTAATATTTTGTTTTATTTCTTTTTTAATAAGGGAAGTGGCTCTGGTTCTGCCTTTTGGATTTGCAGTCGGTTACATCTATAAAAAAGGGTTTTCATTCAAATCAGTTTTTATTGCAGTTATACCTTTAATTATCATTGGCTTAGAATATCTTGGCTATCGCTATTGGTACGAAAATATTCACGGCATCACCGCGAATATGGATTATTGCAGGAATAAAATGGCAAGCGCCTTATTGGGCAACAAGTTCCGATTATTGTTTGATATATCGAAAAACTTCTTGGTGGCAATTGTATTTTTCGGTTTATACTTCTTTCCGCTTGTGATATTGTTACTTAAGAAGATTTTACCTGAATT
>CAYLSY010000383.1:0-1936 GCA_964386275.1 uncultured Hyphomicrobiales bacterium | reverse complement strand
ACAGGGAATTGATATTTTACTTTATATTTCCACAACCCTGTAATATCGAGAATATTCAATTGCATATATTGTTTAATAATGAATATGAGAGCGAGAACTCGAGTGCAAAAGTACCGTGTTTTATCAAATTTTTACAAGAATGCCTTCCGAAAGTTTAAAAAAAACTTTCGGAAGGTTAAAAAAGGATGGCATTATTTCTTGATTTTTTCGCTTACCGATTTACCCTGCATAAACAGCAGCAAATAATCGCGGCTGCCTGCCTTGGAATCCGTCCCGCTCATATTGAATCCGCCGAATGGATGGACATCGACCATAGCGCCGGTGCATTTACGGTTAAGGTAAAGATTTCCGCAATGGAACTCGAGTTTGGCACGTTCGAGTTTTTCGCGATTCTCCGAATATACTGCTCCGGTCAAGCCAAATTCCGTGTTATTGGCAATCTTGAGAGCATCGTCGTAATCGTTAGCCTTAATAACAGCAAGGACTGGGCCAAAAATTTCTTCCTGAGAAATTTGTGCCATCGGCTTAATATCGATAAACACTGTCGGTTGGATGTAATAACCTTCGAGTCCTTCGACTTTCGAGCCGCCTGTGAGCAGTTTGCCTTCTTTTTTGCCGATTTCGATATAACCTAAAATGTTTTTCTCGCTCTTGGCATTGACGACCGGGCCCATACGGAAGTTTTCGACCGGATTGCCGATTTGGATTTCTTCGACTGCCGCTTTCAACTTCTTGTTGAACTCGGCATAAACCTTTTTGTCAACAATGGCGCGCGAGCAGGCGGAACATTTTTGTCCTTGGAAACCGAATGCTGAAGCAACTACGCCCTGCACAGCCGAATCGATATCCGCTTCGGAATCGACGATAATGCTGTCCTTGCCTCCCATTTCGGCGACAACGCGCTTAATCCAGATTTGTCCGGGAGCGGTCTTTGCGGCTCGCTCGATAACGCGAAGACCAACATCTTTCGAACCTGTAAATGAAATGAACCGTGTGCGGGGATGATCGACCAAGTAATCGCCGGCTTCGGCGCCGCTTGCAACCAAGTAATTCAATACGCCGTCCGGCAGACCGACTTTACGCATAATGTCGGTGAAAATCCAGCCCATCATCGGTGAATCGCTCGAAGGTTTTAATACGATTGTGTTACCGGATACAATTGCAGCCGATGACATGCCAACCAATATTGCCAATGGGAAATTCCATGGTGGAACAATCAAACCCACACCGAGCGGTATATAAAAGTATTCGTTCTTTTCGCCTTTGAACGGCGTAAGAGGCTGCTTTTGGGCATAGCGCAAGGCTTCGCGTCCGTAGAATTCAAGGAAATCGATTGCTTCGCAGGTGTCGGCATCGGCTTCGAGATAGTTCTTGCCGACTTCGCTAATCATCCAAGCGTTGATTTCGAAGCGGCGGCGGCGCATTTCGGCAGCGGCTTTGAACAAATAATTTGCGCGGGTCTTGGCATCAGTGTATTTCCATGTTTCGAAAGCCTTGTCTGCGGCTTTGATTGCGGCTTCGGCTTCGGCTTGGCCAGCTTTTTGGAATGTGCCGACGATTTCGCTGGTGCAACCCGGATTGATTGACACAGTTTTATTCTTGGTTTTAACTTCTTTTCCATTGACAAAATTCGGATATTCCTTACCGAATTCGGCGCGGACTTTTTTTAGAGCATTTTGCTGTTTGGTCAGGTTTTCCTTAATCGAAAAGTCGAGTGGCAGCAGGTTTTCGAATGCTTTCATGCGTAATCCTTTAGAAATTTGTTACAAATGCTGTTTAAACGTGTAAGTTTGGTTAAATTCTCTTTAAATTATTACGGTAAAATATAGATTACAAAATTACAAAAGGGAATGGAATAATACTCGAAAAAACTAAATAAAATAATATTTTATATTTTATAATTATTATTTATAATTTTAGTTAATTTTGTTTTTAC
>CAYLSY010000382.1:0-1944 GCA_964386275.1 uncultured Hyphomicrobiales bacterium | reverse complement strand
GAGATAAAAAGTGAAGCAGATTATTCCGTATTTTATCGAATACCAAGGGAAATATATAGGCGTAATACTTGTTATCGATTTACAGAAGACGATATTATTTTACTATTAACAAAAGGACCTACAAGTTATCATTCTCATGCAATTGTCCGTTCTTTTTTTATTTGATGCGCAACTTTCGGTGTAATTTCGGCTGCCGGTGTGCCTTGCCGGACAGAGTAAGTAAAAGCGTGCAAGTAGGAGACAGGAAGCCGCTCAATCAGCTTATACGTCGTAACGAAATCTTGCTCGGTCTCGCCCGGAAAGCCAGCTATTAAATCAACGCCAATGCAGCAATCAGGTATCTTATCTTTGATTTTCGAGACGAGGTTTTCGAAATCGGCTGATCGGTAGCGTCTGCGCATGGCGCTCAAGATAGTATCGGAGCCGCTTTGCAATGGAATATGGAAATGCGGGCAAAAATTCTTCGAATCGGCGACAAGGTTGATTATTTCTTCGGTCAGCAAATTTGGTGCAATCGACGATATACGGAATCGCGCCTGTATATCGAGTGAAGTTAGCAGCCGCACTACATCTACAAAGCGTTCGCCGCTTGGGGAGCGGTATTCGCCGAGATTGATTCCCGTTAAGATGATTTCAACAAATTTATCATTGGCAATTTTTCTAACGGCAGGCTCAATATCATCGAAATTCATGCTGCGGCTGCTTCCGCGGGCATCCGGCACTGCGCAGTATGCGCAGCGGTAATCGCAGCCGTCTTGCAAATTCAGGACAATGCGAGTGCGCAATGAGCTTTCCGTTGAACTCGAAGCATGGAACTCGCAAGGGGTAGCTTCTTTGATAAAAAAATGAGTGTTTTTATTACTCATTCGATGAATTGAAGGTATCAGAGTGATAGAACTCATCCGATGTCTTGAAGTCATCGGATGAGTATTCTCAATATCGCTTAGTTTTTCGGTTATATGGAATTTCTCATCTTGTCCGAAAACCGCGTCAATACCATCAATTTCGAGTAATTCTTCTCTGTGCAGTTGGGCAAAGCAACCGGTAACTGCAATGAAAGAATCGGGGTAGCGCCGGACGGCACGTCGAATCATCTTTCGCGAATCTGCGTCGGCTTGCATCGTAACGGTGCAGGTGTTGATTACGACTAAATCCGCTGGCTCGCCGAAGCGGACAATATCGAAACCGGCTTCTTTGAGTTGCGTTTCAATTTGTGCGCCGTCGGCAAAGTTTACCTTGCAGCCGAGTCTGTAGAGGGTGGCAATCATAAGGTATTTTTGGACTTGAAGCATTCCAGACATACCGGGATTTGTATAAAAGACCTGCATAATTTGCTCCAAATGGTCGTTATACTTGCTGATATAATCGCCCATACCGACAAAATCGACTGTCGTTCTAAATGGTTTTTCGCCGACTGGCTTGTTAATCAATTCAACGATTGCATCGGCAACTCTTTGCGGGTCTTGCTGCGGATTGTTTTTCAACATCTCAAAATATGCTTGTCCAGCTCTTTTCTGAATGTTAATTAAATCGGCATAATCGTTTTCTTTCGATTTATCAGATGGGTGCATCAAATTTTGGGCAAAAGTAGTAGGGAAGCCACCCGGCTCGACGATACAATTTTCAATGCCAAAACCTGAAACCTCAACACGGTAATAGCCAGCCAGCCCTACATATGACCATGTCGAAGACTGAAAACGCCCATAAAACGGCATGTTTACTCTGCCTAACAAACTGGAAACATAGATAATCAGCCCGTGTCTTTGCTTGCGAAGCAGCGGTACTGTAGCCCTATTCACTCTTTGGACGCCGAAAACGTTAATATCATATAACTTTTGGAAATCTTCAATTGTGAAGGATTCTATCATACCGTTAGTGCCGACTCCGGCATTGTTGATAACGACGTCCAATCCGCCGAGTTTGGCGACAGCATCCTTGACGCCA
>CAYLSY010000381.1:0-1948 GCA_964386275.1 uncultured Hyphomicrobiales bacterium | reverse complement strand
GATTTGCTCAATAGCGTCGATGCTGCAATGTTCGGCGCAATCACATCGAAACCGGTCAAGGCTGCCGAGCAGGAACTTGTGCCGGAACTCAAGGGCAAAGGCTTGATTTACCGCTCGCCGATTGTTCGTATGCGCCAATTGTTCGACCTTTACGTGTGCTTGCGTCCATGCAAGGCATACCCTGGCAATCCGTTGAATTACAAGGAAAACATCGACATCGTCGTTTTCCGCGAAAACACCGAGGATTTGTATTGCGGCGTGGAATTCAATCCAGTGCCAAAAGAATTGTCAAATTTGCTTTCTCAGTTATCTAAGCCGTTTGCACCGTTTGCGGGTCTGAAGGGCGACGAATACGCCGTTTCCTGCAAAATCAACACACGTAAAGGCTCGCACAGAATTATCAAAGCGGCTTTCGATTTCGCTCGTGAATTCGGCCGTAAAAAAGTTACAATCGTCCATAAAGCAAATGTCGTTCGCGCCACCGACGGTTTGTTCTTCGAAACCGCAAAGGAAATCGCCAAGGATTATCCCGAAATCCAAATGGATGATGCAAACATCGACGCTATGACAATGTGGCTGCTCAAAAATCCGTTCAACTACGATGTGCTTGTCGCTCCGAACCTATACGGCGACATCGTTTCCGATTTGACCGCCCAAATGGTCGGCGGACTCGGCTTCGGCTGCTCGGGCAATATCGGCGAAAAGCTTGCCGTATTTGAGCCTTCGCACGGTTCGGCACCGAAATATACTGGCATGTATAAAGTGAATCCGATAGCAACGATTATCGCCGCTAAGATGATGCTCGATTGGCTCGGCGAAACTGAAATGGGCGCAAAACTCGAACACGCCACTGCCGAAGTCATCAAAGAAGGCAAAGTCCGCACTTACGACATGGGCGGTTCGAACACTACGCTCGAAATTGCCGACGCTATTGCAGCAAAACTGTAATTAATTAGTAATTAATTAAGTTATAAATTATTAATTAGTATACATATTTATTATTGGACTCTACTCGAAAGTAGAGTCCATTTTTGTTTCTAACATAATAAATCAAATTCTTACATTTAAAAAAAATATATTTCCTATGTGATTTTTTATTAATTTACTTAATATTTTATCGTTTACACTATTACTAAGGGATAAATCATGGGAATCATCAACGAATTCAAGACATTCATCAATCGCGGCAACGTCGCCGACATGGCTGTCGGTATCATCATCGGCGCATCTTTCGGTAAAATCGTCAGCTCATTTGTTAACGATGTAATAATGCCGCCAATCGGTGCGCTGCTCGGTAAGGTGGATTTCAGCTTTTTATCCATTACTTTGCGCGAAGCCGAAGGCGCGGTTCCGGCTGTAACGATTAAATACGGAGCATTCATCAACACGATAATTGACTTCTTAATTGTTTCCCTTGCTGTGTTTTTGATGGTCAAAACACTTAACAAGTTCAAAGCAAAACAAGTTGAAGCCCACACCGAAGCGCCAACACCCAGCGAAGAAGTTGTACTGCTCGGAGAAATCAGGGATTTGCTGAAAGAAAAATAATCAGTGTAACTTTTTACTATTATTGTTGTTATTGATGTAATTAACATCCTTTATTAAGAGAAACATTATGAAAGCATCAATCAATATTTTCTTGTTTTTTGCAGCGTTGCCCCTTTTCTGTGCATGGACTAACCACGGCGGCGGCATCGAAAGCATTGATGTCGGCGGCGGCGGCGCTTTTCAGTATGTCGTGTCGGAAGATTCGAGCTGCATATTCACCATCGGCGCGGATAACCGGCTGAAGAAATGGGATTTGGCGAGCGGTGAGCTGCTGGAGGATACGAGCGCAATAAGAAAATCATTCTCTTCAGATTTATTTAAAAATACTCAATTTCTTTCATCTGATGGATTGACTTATATTAATATTATTAGTTTCAATAGTAATATGGATGGAATGGGA
>CAYLSY010000380.1:0-1970 GCA_964386275.1 uncultured Hyphomicrobiales bacterium | reverse complement strand
GCTTGGGTCTTCGTGCGGTTTTTTCCACTTTAAGCGGCACTATGTTAAAAGACGAGCCAACAACAATTATGTATAAGGATGTCGCAACCGATGGCATGTTCGAACATAAGCTCGAAAGCACTTTGTCGTATTTAAATATAGAACCATATGCAAGTTACGAGCTGTTCGAAAACTTCAGCGCAAAAGCCGGCTTAGGAGTTGGATTCAAGATTCAGGGTGATTTTCATCAAATCGAAGAAATCAAAACTCCAGAAGGCGCCACTTTCATTGAAAATGGCGTCGACACTCGAAAACGAACTCGGCATGATACATCAGGCGCGATTCCTGATGCCGAATCGCTTAGATTAGCCTTAAATATCGGTTTTCAATACACTCTGCCGCTCAACAGGGATAGTTCACTTCAGATAATACCCGAAATCAGCTTCTATTATCCCCTGACTAATGTCGCAAAGGATGTAAAATGGTCTGTCGCATGTATAACAGCAGGTGTAAGCATACGTTATACTCCTCCCCCAACACCTGAGACAATCAGGAAATTCAGACGTTTCGAAATTATCGACACAGTGCATGTCGAAAGAATAGCGGCTCAACGCGAAGGAGTGGTTCTCGGCAGACCGCTTATTACGCTCGATACACTCGAAAAAGAGTATCTTGTTGAAATTACTGAAACGACAAGACGTACCGATACTATGGTTATTAAGAAGAAACCGCTTATGTTCGCAAAAGTATCGGCTGTCGGTATCGATTCAACAGGTTCTATCATACAGAACCCCAGCATTACAATCGAAGAGTTCCAAACCATAAAAACTTATCCATTGCTAACCTACATTTTCTTCGACGAAAGTTCTCAAGTGCTTCCCGATAGATATAAACGCTTGACCAAGAGCGAAGTATCGAACTTTTCAATTGAAAAATTATATGAAGCGGAAAATCTTGATATATACTATAATACTCTGAATATTGTCGGATACCGGATGAAGCAATCGCCTAATTCCACACTAACGCTAATCGGTTGCAATTCAGGTTCGGGAAATGAAAAGGATAATCTTAACCTATCTCAAAGCCGCGCCGAAGCAATTCAAGCCTACTTGACCGACGTTTGGAAAATTCCGGCAGATCGCTTTACAATCAGAGCTAAAAATTTACCGGATAAACCTTCTTTACCGATTGACGAACCTGATAAACAGGCTGAAAACAGGCGTGTGGAACTGTATTTCGAACCTCAGAACGTAGGAGAACCGCTCGCATTGGTCGATACAACTTTATCGATTTATCCCAAATCTATTCGTTTTCTTCCGGAAATCAACGCCGAAGCGGGTATTAAAAGTAGTATAATCGAAGTTGTTCATAACGGCGAAATAATCCAACGATTCGAAAGTAATAGCCAAAACAACGAACCGGTAAACTGGAAATTAGACTCCGACAAAGATTTGACTCATATTCTAACAAGTCCCTTAACATACACCGTAACTGCAGTCGACGTCCTTGATAACGCTTATAAATCAACTGAATCAAAGATTCCCGTAAAACAAGTTACCATTCAGGTTAAACGTACTTCCGATTATGAATCAGATAAGGAAATCGACGAATTCAGCTTAATTCTATTCGATTTCGATAAAGCGGAAATCAACGCAGCTAATAAACAAATTATTCTTGACAGAATTAAAAGCCGCATCAAACCCGGCTCAACTGTTGAAATTGCCGGCTATACAGATAGAACCGGCGAGCCCGAACACAATAGAAACCTCGCTTTGCAAAGGGCGCGCAATACGGCAAAGCTGCTCGACATCGATAATGCGATAATCAAAGGAATAGGCTCGGACGAATTACTGTATGATAATGATACTCCCGAAGGCAGATTCTTTTGCAGGACTGTGAAAATTACTATTACATCGCCAATTGAAAAGAAGAAATAATAAGGTGGCGGTTGCCACTTTTCAAGCGTAAACAATGTGATTTAAAAGAAATAT
>CAYLSY010000379.1:0-1977 GCA_964386275.1 uncultured Hyphomicrobiales bacterium | reverse complement strand
TCCTATCAGCTGTGCCAAATCAAGCAACTCTAAATTCGGCTGATATTTCCGCTGATCCCCTCGCGTAAGCATAAGCAAACTCGAGATCGTCGCGCTCATTTTTTTACTCTCTTTTAAAATTACTTCCATCGCCTGACGCCGTTCTTCCGAAGTCAAGTCCTCACCGATTGCATTTTCAGCATAAGCCGTAATCACAGCAACCGGCGTTCGCAGCTCATGCGACGCGTCCGAAGTAAATTGCTTTTCTGCTAAAAACGCGGTTTCAAGCCGCTCGATCATTTCATCAAACGTTGCGCTTAGCCGTCCGACTTCATCGCCTGTGTTTTTCATATTCAGCCGTTGTGAAAGATCGCCTCGCCCAATCTTGCTGGCAGCCGCAGTGATTTTATCGATTGGCAGAAGTGTTCTGCGCACAAGAAAATAACCGATCAATAGTGCAAATATTAAAAATGCTGGGCATAGGCACAAAAAGACAATAAACAGGTTGCTGAGAGTTTCATCAATATAATTTAACGATTTGACTGATCGACCCCAGCCAATTTGGCTGCTATCTTCCTCGATTTCTTGATCATAAATCATCCAGTTTATTCCGCTTATGGATAAAACGCGCGGCTGATTGAAATCCGGTGTTAAGGCACTTATTTCATCGGGAACACCATAGGAATAAACGGATTGATCATCGCTATTGAATATTTGAAAGTAAACCTCAGCTTCAGAATCCGGCATACTCTCATCAAACTTGATCGTGCCGTTTTCCGCCTCAATATAGGACGACGCCTGCGCGCCGTATGCTTGAACAATGCTTTCAGCGTTATTCATCATGGTTCGTTTTAGCACGACATGCATCGCCAAGTACATTACACTCATGACAACTAGTAGCGAAATCGCAAACCAAAGAGTCATTTGTCGTCGTATCGAAAGATGTTTCATACTTCTTCCTTTAGGGCATAGCCCACGCCGCGAATTGTCTGAATCAGCTTCAGTGATTCTCCGTCGTCGATTTTTCTCCTTAAGTACCGAATATATACATCTACAACGTTCGTTCCCGAGTCAAATGAGTAATTCCAAACATGATCTGCAATTTGCCCGCGGGTTAGTACCCTCTGCTTATTGCGTAAAAGGTATTCCAGCAAAGCGAACTCCTTTGCCGTAAGCGTGATTTCTTTCGAACCGCGCTGCACTTTTCGAGTCAATAGATCCAATGATAAATCGGCAATCGATAGAACGCTGCTTTCAATGTCGGTTTGTCTCCTGAGCAAGGCGCGAACCCTCGCCAGAAGCTCATCGAACGCAAAAGGCTTAACAAGGTAATCATCGGCCCCCGCATCAAGTCCGGCCACTTTATCGCTAACGGAATCCTTCGCGGTTAACAGTAACACTGGTGTTAAAGGATTCCTGGACTTAATCGCTTTTAGAATCTCAAATCCGCTTATCTTTGGCAGCATAATATCTAATATCGCTAAATCATAATCGTAAGAACCTGCGAAGCCCATGCCCTCATCTCCATCGATACAGGAGTCAACGCTATAGCCTTCTTCGCAAAGCCTTTTTTCTATGATTCCTATTAATGGTCTATTATCTTCAACCAGTAAGATTCTCAAGTCGTATTCACCCCCTCAAAATACTGCAATAACATTATACAGCTAACTAATTTGATATAGCGGATTATGAAAAAGTTCTAATCAATGATTAATGGATGTTTAATTGCCAAACCAGATAATCAATATGCGAGGTTTCCTCACAATACACTACAAAGGAGCAAATTTATGTCAAAGAAAAGCAAAACCAGCAAATTCTGGCTCGCCTTGGTTTTAGTCGTGGTACTGAGTCTTGGCGTCGCCGGCGCAGCGTTGGCTGCATCTCCCGATTCTAAAACACCGACCGCAAACGCCAACGAATCTGTAGCAGTGCTGAGTGTGTCTTCCAGCGCACAAGATACTGCAAGCACACCGACGCAGGAAAGCACCGACACTTCGG
>CAYLSY010000378.1:0-1982 GCA_964386275.1 uncultured Hyphomicrobiales bacterium | reverse complement strand
AAAGCAAGGAAATGGATTCTCCATTAGCCTATGCAAGTATTAAAGTAATTGGCACAAAAAACAGAACAAAATCAGATAAGAACGGTAACTACACTATAGTTGGAATTCCTCCGGGCGATTATGAAATAGAATTTTCATTTTCGGGATATAAAACAGTAAAAAAAATCGCTAGAATTTTAAGTGATTCACGCACCATTCTCAATTGCGATATGGAGCTATTTGATGCTCGGGAAGATGTTATTTATGGAGAAGCCGTCGAAGAAGTTCATTCTGTCGGCACACTCAGTAGAATTTCAGCGGATGCTCATAAAGCAACTTATGGCAAAGCATCTGAAACAATAGTTACAATGACAGCTGAAGAAAGTTCAATTGGCGATGGCTTGGTCTTAGAAAAAACTTCTATCAAACCTCCTTCAGGACGCGGCTCCGGAGGCGAACTCGGCAAAGCTGGCGTTTTGACTTCCGGCGAGCTGAGCGACTTTCGCAAATGGAACTATTGGAACGAACTTGGCGCAGGCGAATTTTCAAAATTTGTAAGTGATTGGCAGTTTTATCCTCGTGAGCGCTACACCGTTCAAGTAATGACCAACGACAACATGCCAGCAGTCGATGTAGCCGTTAAGCTGCTCGACGACAATGGAAAAGTTGTCTGGCAAACCCGCACCGATAACACCGGCAAAGCGGAACTATGGGCAAATATTTTCACAGGCAACGATACCAAAAACAATGAATACTATGCGGTTGTCGATAACAACGGCAACGAAGCAACAAGCGAACGGCTTCGCCAGTTTTCCGACGGCATCAACGTCGTTAAAATCAATAAGGTATGCGGTTATAGCAATCTTGTTGATATCTCTTTTGTCGTCGACGCAACCGGTTCGATGGGCGATGAAATTAATTATCTGAAAGCAGAACTTAGCGATATTATCGGTAAGCTGAAAAAAGTGCAACCTGACAAGACATTCAGGCTCGGCAGCATTTTTTATCGCGACTTGGAAGACGAATATCTTGTTCGTCAAAGCGATTTTTCTGAAGATATTTCGATTTCTACTGACTTTATTGACAAGCAATCTGCAAATGGCGGAGGCGATGTTCCTGAAGCAGTCGAATTGGCTCTTATGGCTGCCGTCAACGGTATGACATGGAGTGAAAATGCAACGGCAAGAATACTATTCCTGATTTTGGATGCGCCGCCGCATAATAGCAACACAATTAACGAGAAATTACATGAAATAATCGCAAAAGCCGCCGCTATGGGCATTCGAATTGTGCCAGTCGCTTGCAGCGGTATCGAAAAGACAACGGAATTTCTTATGCGCTCGATAGCGCTTGCAACCAATGGCAGTTATGTGTTTTTAACCGACCATAGCGGCGTCGGTGGTTCGCATATTCAGCCGTCGACCGACAAATACGATGTCGAGCTGCTCAACGACTTGTTCATTCGCTTGATTGCTCAATTTACCGTCGTTCCAGAATGCCAAACCAACCAAGCCGGTGAATTACCGGTCAAGGAAAATATACTGAACGAAGACGAAAAACCGCTAATTTCGACTGAAAGCAATTTGAACATGCCGCTGCTCAACTGTTATCCGAACCCATCAAGCGGCGAGCTGACAATCGAATTCACTGGCGAAGTCGAAGAAATCTATCTTACCGACATTTCCGGTAAACTGCTCGACAGAATCGAAATTTCCGGCGCTGGTTCTGTAAAAATCGACCTAACGCACTATCCTACTGGTGTTATGTTCTTGAAATATCGCATAGGTTCTAATTGGGGAGTTACAAAAGTTTTGCTTGTAAGGTAATCAATTCGTTTGTTTGAACCTGAATTGTAAAATAGTCTGTTTAAACACTGGAAAAAATTTTATTCTTTTGAATCCGATAAAATTTTTAATATTCTTAATCGTTTTTAATTTTATCCGAAACGAACACATTTTAAATTATAAATCAAGGAGAATAAATGCAAAAAATTAAAAATTTAA
>CAYLSY010000377.1:0-2059 GCA_964386275.1 uncultured Hyphomicrobiales bacterium | reverse complement strand
CTTATCTTTGTTTCTTTAATTATATATTCAGACTTCAATTATATAATTTAATCATGAAAAAAATACTGGTTTGGGGCTTTTTAGCGGCAATATTACTTGCCTCCTGCAGCGATAAATCATCCGATAAAGATAAATTGATGAGCGACAGCTCTGGCGCTGTTCTCCTAAACGATGGAAAGCTCAAGGAGAAACCTAACGATGAAATAATAATGAAGCTGCTATACGGTAATTACAACGGCTCAGTAGCCGTTTGGAATCCAAAAGAAACAAAAGTGGACAAGGAACTAACGAACTTTGCGGAAGGCGAACAGCTCATTTCAAAAATCATCCTTAAGGAAACCAAGACTATTCAAGGAAATGAGAGTATTATAGTTGTAACTCAATCGAATATCGAAGGTAACGATTGCCGGGTGTGTGCCCCGGCAATCGGAGCATTTATCTTTACAAAGAAAGATAGCGCTTGGTTCTGCGATACCAAGAATTATTATATAGGCGAAATCGGCTCCTATGGCGAAGCTCAGGAAGTCAAACTAATCGAAGTCGGGCAAAATACGATTGGACTTCTGTTTGAAGTTACCGAGATGACCCAAGGTTACTACTATGAAGGCTCTATTATTTATCCTTTTTACAAAGGACGATTTGTCGAAGCTATCAACTTTCAGACCCTCGGTAACAACAACGGCGCCGATGAGGAGCAATGGAGCAAAGAAGCCAAATTCAAGTTCATTCCTAACAGTAATGAAGAGTATTATGATTTGATTATCGAAACTACTGGCAATGAATTCGACGAAAATACCAATCGTATTGTCAACGCCACGAAAACAGTCATATATGCTTTTAAAGACGGCAAATACAGGGTTGTTCACGAGCTGGCACAGAAATAAATCCGACAAAGAGGCATCAAATGTTCGGCGCATACATCCATATACCGTTTTGCCGGCACAAATGCAGCTACTGCGACTTTTACTCGATTACTTCCCGGGAATATATTCCTGAATACATAGATAGCATTATAGGCGAAATGCGCTTGTTTGACGAGTTAACGCCTCGAAGAAACAAGAAATTAACTTCAATTTACATCGGTGGTGGCACTCCCTCGCTGTTAAAGCCTAATTTAATAGCCAAATTACTCGAAGAACTCGACAAGCATTATCGACTGCCCATCGATTGCGAAATAACGCTCGAAGCAAATCCCGCTACAGCAGGGCTGAAAGAGTTCAAGGAATTTCGTGCTGCAGGCATCAACCGTTTGAGTATCGGCTTTCAATCGTTGAACGACGAGGAATTAACTTTGCTTCAAAGGATACACAATTCAACAGATGCGCTCAATGCATACGGAAACGCCCGCAAAGCAGGTTTCGACAATATTAGCGTCGATTTGATTTTTGGCATTCCCGGTCAAACATACAAATCGTGGTTTAAATCTCTTTATTCGGTCGTTAAGCTCGGGGTTGACCATATTTCGGCTTATAGTTTATCTTACGAAGAATATACGCCGATGTATAATGCTTTATTGAAAGGCGAAATAGCTCGCTGCGACGAAGCCATCGAAGCCGATTTCTATGAAATTTGCATCGATTATCTTACGAGCTGCGGTTTTAAGCATTACGAAGTTAGCAGCTATGCCCGCGAAGGAAAAAAGTGCGAACACAACCGGAATTATTGGCTTGGAGGCGAGTATTTGGGTTTCGGCGCAGCAGCTTCGGGCTTCGTCGACGGGAAAAGATTCTCCAATAAAGCAGATGTTAAAAATTATATCGCCGATATTGCAGCAGGAGTTTTACCGGTCGATGAGATGGAAACATTAAACAAGCAAACGCTTATAACCGAAAGAATTTTCCTAGAACTCCGCTCCGAAGGCATTCGAATAAAAAATTACAAAAAAGAATTCGGAGTCGATTTGAAGCCGCTATTCGAACAAATTGCCGAAAACTGGCGGCACGGCGGATTTGTCAATATCTCAAAAGACCGCATCAGCCTGACTTCCAAAGGCTTTCTCTTCTGTGATTACATCACCGTTCAAATCATCACTCAAATCGAAAAATTTTTTCTTAAAAAA
>CAYLSY010000376.1:0-2061 GCA_964386275.1 uncultured Hyphomicrobiales bacterium | reverse complement strand
TATTTCTGACTATATAGATTCAATCGGTACGATTACTTTAAACAACGAGGCAAAGCGGAATTGCTTGTCCCGTCAATTGCTTAATGAGTTTATTGATGCGCTTGACGAGTTCAAGGAAAAGAAAGCGCGTGTGATTATAATTCGCGCTCCAAAAGGTTCCAAGGTATTTTCTTCTGGTTTCGATATTAATGAATTACCGGAAGCCGGCAAAGACCCATTGCCGTATTCAGACCCATTGGAAATTGTAATTAGGAAAATTCAGGAGATGCCGGCACCGGTTATTGCAATGATTGAAGGAAGCGTTTGGGGTGGCGCTTGCGACATGTGTTTTGTATGCGATCTACTGATTGGCACTCACTCTTGCAGTTTTGCAATTACTCCAGCAAAAATCGGGCTTCCTTATAACACATCCGGCATTCTTCATTTCATTAATCAAGCTGGATTGGCTGTGGCAAAAGAAATGTTCTTCACTGCCCAACCGATGAGCGCCGAACAGGCAAAAAACCTCGGCATATTGAACCATCTCGTACCGGTTGAAGTACTCGAAGAATTTACCTACAAAACTGCGGCTCAAATCAAGGAGAACTCTCCTTTAAGTATTGCTGCTATTAAAGAGCAAATCAGAATTCTATCAAGCTGCAACCCGCTTTACCCTCAAACATTCGAGCGGATTCAGGGATTAAGAAAAATCGCTTACGAAAGCCATGATTATAGCGAAGGCAAAAGGGCATTCCTCGAAAAACGCAAACCGGTTTTCACAGGAAATTGAGCTTTGGTGTATTTATCAAAGGATGACCCATTTTCAAAGCTTATGCTTTCAAAAGCTTACTTACAACTATTACAATACTTTTATTTTATAAATCCGCCGGCGCTTGTGCTGCACAGGATTATAATGCTTCCCCTCGGACTGCACTCGGCTATTGTGTTCCAGCTCTTGATTCGATTCGGCAAATTTAATACCAAATTCTCCGGCTGAGCTTGCAACTTCTACTGTTAAAACGACATCAACGCCTTTGCCTCGATATTCCTTTTTTACTCCGGCAAAGTAGAAATCAAGCACATCATTTTTCTTCATCGCCCTCAATATATGGAATAATCCGAATGGCAGCAATTTTCCATTAGCCTTTTGCATCGCTTTAGAAAGATTAGGCATTGTAATGATAAATCCTATCATAACATCGTTTTCATCAACAATTATCTTAATCAAATCCTTGTGGATGTAGGATATATACTTCTTCGTATAGTATTTTACCTGTTTTTCGGACAATGGAACAGTGCCGTAATTATCTTGAAATGTTTCTTCAATTAACTGAAACAATTCAGGGGCGCGTTTTTTGTATTGAGCAACTGAATCATACTTCAGTAGCTTGAAATTAGCTCGGCTTAAAATGCGTTTTTCCAAGTCGAGCAATACTTGTGGCGGTTTGTAGTCAGTTAATGTCGAAAGAAACTCGATATAATCGACATCTTTTTCGAAGCCATAGCGCTCAACATATTCCCTGTAATAAGGTGGATGATAATAGCTGGCAATGGTAGCCAACTTGTCATAACCCTCAATTAACAAGCCCTGCGGGTCGAAATCGCAGAAACCGTGTGGACCGGTAATGGTTTCCATTCCGAGTTGCTTTGCCCACAGAACCGCTTCGTCGAATAACGCTTTGGCAACATCGTAATTTTCAATACACTCGAACCAACCGAAACGCAGGTTTTTGGTTTTCCATTTTTTATTCGCAGGTTTATTGTTTATCAATACTATTCTTCCAGCTACTTTTCCGTCCAGATAAGCAAGCAGAAGCCTTGCGTCGCTAAGTTCAAATGCTGGATTCTTATCTTTCGAAAATGTATTGAGTTCATCAATATAAAGCGGTGGCACAAAGTTGGGATAATTTTTATATATCCCGTATTGAAACTTAACGAATTTTTTAAGTTCTCTTTTGGAACAAACTTCTTTAATTACAATATTCATTTAAATCCTATATTAACAGTAGTATTTTAATTTGTTAGTATATAAATTTGCTTTTTCCCTTAATTGCTTAAAAACATGTAACGAATTTAAGAAAA
>CAYLSY010000375.1:0-2138 GCA_964386275.1 uncultured Hyphomicrobiales bacterium | reverse complement strand
ATTGACAAAATATTTATTTATATTTGTAAAATCATGATTGCAGCATAAAAATTAAAACAATTATTATGAACGATTTATCATCTGAAAAACTAATCAGCATTATTTTTATAGGAGACATTGTCGGCGAACCGGGTATCGAGGCTTTAAAGAAATATTTACCTGATATAAAGTCGCAATACAAACCAGATTTTATCATAGCCAATGGCGAGAATTCATCTGGCGGCCGCGGCATCAGCGACAAGGAAGCAAAACAAATCTTCGATTGCGGCGTAACAGTAATCACAACCGGCAACCATGTGTGGGAAAATTGGAAGGCAAAATCGCTGCTGGCAACCAATCAGCAGGTTTTAAGGCCTTTCAACTACCCGTCGGGCAATCCCGGCAGGGGTTATTGTATCGTTTCGAACAACGGCTTCACAATCGGTGTGATGAACTTGCAGGGCAGGACTTTTATGCAGGCAATTGACTGCCCTTTTCGTGCCGTCGATTATATTCTCAGCGGAATAATCGAAAAAACAAAAAATATTGTCGTCGATTTTCATGCCGATGCAACGGCTGAAAAAATTACCATGGCTAATTATCTCGACGGAAGGGTATCGGCTGTATTCGGCACTCACACACATGTTCAAACCGCTGATTCCCAAATAATGAACGGCGGCACCGCTTTCATATCCGATGCAGGAATGACCGGCTCTTTTGATTCTGTTGTCGGAATGAAAAAGGAAATCGCGCTTAAGCGTTTTACGTTGCAAACCCCTTATAAATATGAACTTGCAACAGATGACCTTAGAATCAATTTTGTTCATGTCCTCGTCGATAATACTTCGGGTAAAACGGTGAAAATCGAAGCCAGATGCGAACCCGATTACATAAAAACAGCAATTATCAACAACGTAAACGAATCAGATGAAAAGATATAATATTGCAATAGTAGGAGCGACCGGATTGGTCGGCAGAACATTTATTAAAGTGTTGCATGAGAGGAATTTTCCTGTTGGTTCTCTTTCGCTTTATGCCTCGGAACGAAGCGCTGGAACGGTTTTACAATTTAAAGACACTGAAATTGTCGTCGAGAAACTAACAAAAGATTCCTTCAAAGGAAAAGATATTGCGCTATTCAGCGCCGGCAAGAATGTTAGTTCGAAATACGCTCCTATTGCAGCAGAACAAGGTTGCGTAGTTGTTGATAACAGCAGCGCTTGGCGGAGAAATGAATCCGTACCTCTCATTGTTCCCGAAGTGAACGCCGCCGAATGCCGCACCCACAAAGGTATACTGGCTGTTCCCAATTGCAACGTTATTCCTCTGGCTTTACCTTTGATGGCTATTGACACGAAATACAAGGTAAAACGCGCTGTCGTTTCGACCTACCAATCCATCTCAGGAGCCGGAAATAAAGGATTGGAGCAGATGTTCGCTGAGATTCGCGGTGAAACAAATTATAATCGAATAACGAAACATAAGATTGCATATAACGCATTTTTCCACGAAATCGAAGAGCCATACGGCTTTTCCATCGAAGAGCAGAAGTTGCAATTTGAAATTCGTAAGATATTAAAACTGCCATCTTTAGCGCTTGCCGCCACATGCGTTCGGCTGCCGACCATCGGTGGACATTGCCTATCGGTCAATCTTGAGTTAGCCGAACATTTTGAATTGGACGATGTTAAGGAATTGATGACCGGACTCGATGGCGTCGTGGTCGTGGAATCGCCCGAAACCGAGGACTACCCCACTCCTCAATTAGCAAAAGACACCGATTTAATTTATATCGGCAGGCTCAGGCGCGATGATACGGTCGAAAACGGCTTGTATTTATGGATTGTGGCTGATAATGTCCGAAAAGGCGCTGCCACAACTGCCGTGCAGATTGCAGAAATTATTATTAATGATAACTTGTTTGATTTTATGTCATTATAATTATTCAAGAGATGATATCCGGCAAAGACTGAGCTCAAGCGGTAATTGCTAAGAAATACAACCGCCGAATCTTTTTTATCACAAATTAAAGACTTAACTTGTGTATTTTGAGCAGTATCAAACCCGACAAGAGGCTGAATTGAACTTTTTGAGTATATAGAATGATTTTATAATCGCAGGCGAAGACATTCTGCTCTGAAATATTTATCGCCTCAAGA
>CAYLSY010000374.1:0-2155 GCA_964386275.1 uncultured Hyphomicrobiales bacterium | reverse complement strand
TTATATCTTTCTTGTTCAATCCCTCAAGCGCTTTTGATAACTTGGCTTCCATCTTCTTGAGGAAATCTTCATGAAGAATATAAACCATCATTCCATCGGAGGAAAGAAAAAGCGCAATTTCCTTATCGTTGTCATTGTGCCTATTTTTTATCACAAGATTTTTCTTAGCCAATTTAATCAGTGTTTGAGAAACGGCTCCCTTGGTAATTCCGAGCAAAGAAGCTAACTCGGTTACGTTTATACCCGGATGTTTTCCGATACCTTGAATCACATGAACTTCAGCTCTATGAAGTTTTATTCCAGAGCCGAAATCAGTCGGTTTTCTTTCTCGGAAATAAATTCTGTTTAGAGCCTTTTGGCTAAGCTCAATTATTTCTTTTACGTCGTTCATTCGCTTGTTTAGATTATATACGATACAAATATATTAAAGTTTCAAATAAGAACAAATTAATTTATCTGAATATATTGCTGAATGCCAAAGAAATTCTATCAACAGGCTGTAGCTCAATGTCAAATCTCCGACTGATTTTTTTCATACTTTGTGATGGCAAAAACACAGTTGAGAATCCTAGTTTTTCAGCCTCGGAAATTCTCTGCTCAATAAGCGAAACTGGACGAATTTCGCCTGTTAGACCGATCTCTCCCAACAGAACGGTATTAGAATTCAAGTGCTTATCACGTAGCGAACTAACTAAAGCCGCTGCCACAGCCAAATCAGCAGAAGGATCGCTTAAGTATACTCCTCCGGCAACATTGACGAAAACATCCATCTGGCGGAACTTTTCGCCCAAACGCTTCTCCAAAACAGCCAGCAACATGCTTAATCTCCTGATATCGAAGCCGGTGGCTGTTCTCTGAGGAACGTTGTAACCAGATGGCGATACAAGAGCCTGCACTTCGAGTAAAATCGGGCGTGTCCCTTCGATTGCCGCAGCTATGGCTACTCCTGAATCTTCGGATTTTCGGTGAGCCAAGAAATGCTCCGAAGGATTTGTAACTTCAGACAATCCAGATTCCTTCATTTCAAAAATTCCGATTTCGTTCGTCGAGCCAAAACGGTTCTTTAAAGTCCTTAAAATCCTGTATGAGTAAGTCTTTTCGCCTTCAAATTGCAAAACCGCATCTACCAAATGCTCAAGTACTTTAGGACCTGCGATTATGCCGTCTTTGGTTACATGGCCTATTAAAATTATCGGCACACCGCTATTTTTGGCTGTTTTCATCAAAAGCGAAGCACATTCCCGCACCTGAACAATACTACCCGGTGTAGCATCTATACGTTCGGAATAAACGCTTTGGATGGAGTCAATTATTGCAATTCCGCAGCCACTCGCAGTTATCATAGAATTAATTTGTTCAATGCTAGTTTCGGCAAGCAACATCAAATCTTCAGGCATGCCATCGAGTCGCTCGCTGCGGTACTTGATTTGCCGCAGTGACTCTTCTCCTGTGATATAAAGGGGGTTGAAATCATTGATACCTCTACACATCTGAAGCATCAAAGTGGATTTACCTATACCCGGGTCGCCGCCGACAAGGACGATTGAACCCGGAATGATACCTCCTCCAAGCACACGGTCGAATTCGCCAATACCAGTTACCATTCGAAATTCGCTTTCAGCGCTGATTTCGTTCAAACGAACTGGCAATTGTGAACTTTTTGAATTAATCGTACGACGCTCGCTTTCTGTAGTTTTTTCCTCGTAACTACCCCATGCACCGCATTCATTGCATTTTCCTTGCCATTTCGGCGATTGAGCGCCGCATTCGCGACAAATAAAAACTGTCTTTGATTTCATTTGTTTAGTGTGATATAATAAATCCAATTGATTTAGTTTCTAATCCATATTTTAATACTATCCAATATGCTCCTGAAGGATAATTGTCGCTATTTAGTTTAATCGTCTCGAATTGCCCAGTTTGAACAAGATGATTAATATTAAAATTCTCAAGTATATTGCCTAAAGAATTATATATTGATATAGTAGCTAAAAAATATCCCTTATTTACCTTAAACTGTATCTCGAATTCTCCCGATACAACTGGAGACGGATATACTGAAAAGTAGTCAATGAAGCTGCCAGAGCCGGATATCGGATACTTATGGTAGAAAACATCATCTAAGTCTATATAGCAAATATACTTACCAGCAAGC
>CAYLSY010000373.1:0-2164 GCA_964386275.1 uncultured Hyphomicrobiales bacterium | reverse complement strand
CATCGCTTTATACTCCGGCACGTCCGGAGCTATTTCCAAAGCGGCTTTGTAAGCGTTGTCGGCTTCCTCGATGAGGTAATTATTCTCGTAATAGCGCGCTAAGACAATTTCAAGGAAAGCAGAATCATCGGCATTGAGTTCTTTCTTGATAGCTTCCACATTTTCCATAATTGATTGCAGCTTCTTTTCTGGCAAAGCCTTGAAGGAAATATTCTCGCTGCGTTTTGTCGTATCGCCTGCTTGAGCCACATACCAGAAATAATATACATCTTTCTTTAAGTTCAGTTTGGAAATATCTAACGACAATACAGTGTCTTCGGTCATTATCGAATAAATTGGCATATCATTGACGTCTGTAATAAATACTTTGTAGCCTCCGCTCATATCGGTTTTGAACCATTTAAAGGTTATTTCGTTTTGCTTGAAGTGGATTTTTCTTGGCGAGTCTACTTTTATAAAGAACAAACCTCTTTCGCCGGCGCCGGTAACAGAAGTGTTCTTTTTATAGTTGCCTGATTTCAAAGCGCTTTCGGCGTTATATACTTCGTCGAGGACTGATTTCGCAAGTTTTGCTCCGACGCTGGATTTCTGGCTGGAAATAGTTTGTTCAAGCTGGTTTGGAGTATACTCTTTGGCATCGGTCAGCTGAAGCGTTTTGCCGCTCGAATGAGCAAGGTTTGCAGTAGAATTGCTCTGAAGGCGAATTTTATCTGTTTTAAATACTTTCGATGCTACTTTCAGCTTTTCCCACGAACCTTTTCCGCCTCGTTGTACTTCCAAATTGCCCTTAATAGAAATAACAGAAAAGACAAAGTCCTTTGCTGCATTTGCCTGAGCAAAAATACCGAAGAAAACAAGTAAAGCTAATATTGCATGTGCCTTTTTCATTTTTTTCTCCTGAATAATTTATTAAAAAATTGTATTGACAACGGTTTAAGAGAATCGTAGTAGCCTTCGGATATAGGTATCGAAAGCGCTATTGCAAAGATAGCAATATTCAAGTTTAATTCGAAATAATTTTCATGATAGAGAATTACTGTTAAAACCAATATTACCAATGATTCCCCGACAAATAGAACGAGTGAAATAATTTCGTACCAAATCTTAAAACGGTCGGAGATGATAAATAACAAATACATGTTTAAAAAGCACAATGTTGCTGCAATAACAAGGCTTAACCAAGTTGGCAAGGCACTGTTGAAATTTCCCGCTATAAGCATCGACACAATATTTGCTTGGATTTCAATGCCGTACATATCAGGAAAAGAACGTCCGCTTCCGAACGGATTCATTGGAGTAAAGTATTTGTCTCTCAAGTTATGTCGTTCTGAAAAAACATCGGCATCGCCAAGTAATACAATTTTACCTTCGAAGACACTTGAATCCATTTCAATAACATCACTGGCGTTTACAAAAATAAATTTTTTGAAATCCCCGCGATAATTAATTGTCTCAAATTTATTATTTCGAGAATTTAGAATCGAACTAATTTCAGGCTTGAATCTTATTGCTGTTTCGATTGCGAAGGAATTATATTTCTTTGCTCTGCAAAAAGCTGTTTTAAAAAAACGTCGGATTGTAACATGCTCTTTTTCTTTTTTATCTCCAAGGAAGAGGTTGGTAAAACCAACCGGCAAACCATCAAATTTCATTAATTCATTCTGCTGAATATCATAGCTTTCATCATTAGGATTAAAGCCTTCGAGTTCAGTCCCGAGAACAACTTTTCCGGAATTCTTCACTGCGGCGACAAGCATGGAATCATCCGGTTCGATGCCAGATAAGCTAATGCTTTCAATTGCGACGACCGACGGATTGTAATTTGAAATATATTCTAATATCATCGCTTTAAATGCGTTCGATATATGGCTTGTATTGATTATGATTATATTTTCTTCAACTGGTTCGTCTTCGCGCATTTCGGCATACTCATAATCGGTTATAGATAAATCGGCAAATGTTCGAAAGAACGGCTCAAAGAAGCTGTGAGATAGTATCACAGGAAAAAGCGACATTGATACAAAAACCAAAATTGTCGCAATAGCGCTGTCGATTAGCCTCGATTTCATTCTTCGGCTCCATCGGTTTGCTCTACTGTTTTTTTGAAAGCTCTTTCGAATAGTTTGAAAATCTTAGCCATTAACGGTTTGATTGAGCCATGATA
>CAYLSY010000372.1:0-2189 GCA_964386275.1 uncultured Hyphomicrobiales bacterium | reverse complement strand
TGAATTAAAAGAAATATGTGCATAATTAAAATTATTTCATTTTTCTTTATAATAGTAGAAAAATTATTTTTTTTGATTTTATTTATAACAAATTCTATTCTTGCGTTTTACGGAATTTCTATTTATATTAATGTATTGAATACTCACAAATTGCAGTTCAATATGAAAAAAGTATACTCGATTCTGATACTGTTAATTGTTATATCAACCGGGTGCATAAGGATTACAACAGTACCGAAGGAATTCGTTTGCCCTCGTATCGAGCAAAACTGTTTTCCAGCAACATGGACTGGAACGCCGACCGATACATCGTCGCGTTATCGAGATACGGCTCGTTCATATTATATTTTCGAAGCAGTCAAGCAAGTAAATTCTTCCGAAGACGAATGGTCAATATGCTATATAACCGAGAAAAAAGCCGCTATAACGTTTACCGACCAAAGCCTTAACCGTACAATGATTTACCGCATGATTCGCGATAATGAAGGCGCACTCGAATCCGGTATCGGAGCGCCTTTGGACGGACATTTGGGAGCATTCAGCGTTCGAGGAACAAATCTCGCGTTTTCTGCCACTCCGGCTGAAGGTTTCTATAATATCGGCAATTCGGACATATACATTGCCACAATCAAGGGCTATATGGTAATGGACGCCGTATCACTTGCTGATTCTTTAGATAAAAACGGCTTTACATGGGATGCTCAACCAGCGTTGTCGCCCGACGGCAACGTCATTTTCTATGCGTCAGACCGCCCCGGAATCGGCGGAACCGATATTTGGTTCACTTTCAAAATGCCGAACGGTAAATGGTCTTCGCCAATCAATTGTGGAAATGTTCTTAATTCCAAGTGCGACGAATTGACACCTTTTATTACTCAAGACGGCAAAAGGCTTTTGTTTTCGTCATGCGGACATGAAACCATTGGCGGTTATGATATTTTCACATCCCAAATCAGTGACGATTTCTGGAAAGCAGTCAAGGCAGCTGATTTCACAACTTTGCTTTACGGCAAGAACTTGTTTTCCAAACCCGTGAATATGAAACCGCCACTGAACACGCCATCGGACGAGCTGTTTCCTTCAAGCCCCGGTAACGAAGACGAAATCCTATATTACAGCTCGAATCAGGCATCCAAAACTTCGAGTGTCGTGCTGCTTAGCGGCGGTTTCGATTTGTATCTGAGGACCAAGAAAGTGCGCGCCATTGCAAAAGAGCAAAAAGCCAGCGAAGCCAAAGCACAAGATTTGAACGTTACGGATAATTTAGCGCTCGAATCAACAAATATGCCGGATTTATCTTCGTTAACGCTGCCAACTTTCAAACTCGAAGGCGTTGCACGAAATGCCCGAACCCAAGAACCAATACCAAATGCCGAAATTTCGGTCAGGGAAATTCCGAATCCACAATTTCCACAAAAATATGCCACAAAAATAATGAACGATACCAAGCGCTATTCGGTAAAAGAAATTGAAAAAGACCGCGAGTTCGAAATCACCGATTTGAACCGCGATATGATGGGCGAGCGGTTCCGCTTGCTCAAAGTCGGCAATGACACTTTAATTATAGTTAATGCGGATTTAAAGGGACATTACTCAGTCGAACTCGAACGCGACCGCGAATATGAAGTAACGGCTCAAGCGCCGGATTTATTCTTCGATTCATATAAAATTCGTGTGGACAAAAATGATACATCAAAACAAATTAAAAACTTCAACATTCCCGAAGAATTGACCTTGCGACTGAATTTCCCTACCGATGTATTTAAAAACCCATATAAATTCACGCTCGACAGCAACGGTATTGAAACTAATAAAACATGGCAGGAAGAAATTGACCTGCTAACTCAAAACCTGTTGCTATCGCTGGATAAAATTGAAAAAATTATACTTGTCGGACACACAGATGATGTCGGCTCGGTCGAATACAACAATAAATTAGGCAAGAACCGCGTGCTTTTCGTCGTAGCTGAACTCGTCAAGCGCGGCGTTCCTGAAACATTGCTTTCCGCCGAATCTGCCGGCGAATTGCAACCACTCGATAAACGAGAAGGCGAAAGCCTTGAACTTTACCGCAAGCGCCTGCGCAGAGTCGAATTACAAAAAGTATTGAAAGGAAGATAGAAAAGATGAAATTGAATATGACACCGCTTAAATTTAGTATTTATCTGGCGGCATTTTATTTTATAATA
>CAYLSY010000371.1:0-2191 GCA_964386275.1 uncultured Hyphomicrobiales bacterium | reverse complement strand
CTTATTAAAATAATGAGACTAAATTCCTTTCAAGCAATTTTTAAGCCAAAGTATAAAGCAATACACATCAATGACTTATGTGTTATTCATATATATGACTAAATAAATTCCTTTTCTATTATCGGATAATTATCGGTTAAACTTAAGAACTTGCTTAATCGGTACTTGCCTGAACCATGATAAAAAGATGGCTGTTGATAAATAACAAGACGCAACAATTTGAATTTAAAGAAAGAATTGCAGAATTAAAATTCTTTATTTTTCTTAATAGTAGGAAATCCAATTTTGATATTATTTTTTTTTTTCATAATTTTAAATTAATTAAACGTCTATTTAACTGTAAAGGCAAAACGCGATTCAACTCGCCGAAGCAGCATATTAATTATCGATTTTTACATTTATCAGCATCATTTTTCCAATGGAGCAATTGCAATCTACTGATATAAAACCAAAACGTCAAAGGATTCCCGGAAGACGTTCTTTTGTTTCGGTAACCTCGCCGGATTTGAATAAAATACCCGTTCCTGAAGAAATTGTCCAACAAATCGGCAAATTAGCCGACCAAATGAAAGTCCGCTTGTATTGTGTCGGCGGTTATGTTCGCGACTATTACCTAAAGCGCGAGCGCTCCGATTTTGACTTTACTGTAATCGGCGACGCTATCGAATTTGCCGAGGAACTTGCTGATTTATATGGTGTAACGCCAGTTCTATATCCACGTTTTCGCACAGCCATGGTGCCTATTCATAACCTGAAGCTCGAGTTTGTCGGTACTCGCAAAGAAGAATACACTCCCGGCTCCCGTAATCCTATCGTCAGCGAAGGAACGCTCGAAGATGACCTCCGGCGGCGCGATTTTACGATAAACGCTATGGCTGTATCCATAAATTCAGATACATTCGGCGAAGTAATCGACGCTTTCAACGGGCGCCGGGACCTCGAAGCGAAAATCCTGCGCACTCCGACGAATCCAGAAACTACATTTTCCGAAGACCCGCTCCGAATGATGCGTGCAATAAGATTTGCATCTCAGTTCAGTTTTTTTATCGACAAAATTGCGCTGAATGCGATAACAAGATTATCTTCAAGAATATCAATCATCTCTCAAGAGCGAATTACCGATGAATTCATGAAAATCATGTCATCGGACAAGCCCGGTTTCGGTATTAATCTACTACATGAAACCGGTATATTGGCGCTGATTTTCCCCGAACTCGAAAATATGTCTGGTATTGACATCATACGTGAAGGCTCGCGTGAATATGCCCATAAGGATGTTTTGCACCATTCGTTACTTGTGCTGGACAATATAGCAGGTAAATCGGATAATTTATGGCTGCGGTTTGCTGCGCTATTGCATGATGTCGGCAAACCAAAAACTAAACGTTTCGTTTCCGGCACAGGCTGGACATTCCACGGACATGAAGAATACGGTGCTCGAATGATTGAAAGGATTTTCCGTCGGATGAAAATGCCGATGGAGCATATCGATTATGTCGAAACACTTGTCCGTCTGCACCAAAGACCCATGGTTTTGGTTGACCAAGGGGTTACCGATTCTGCCGTAAGACGGCTTGCGTTCAATGCTGGCGCATATTTGGAAGATTTATTTGTTTTATGTAAAGCGGATATTACGACTAACAATCCCCGATTGAGTCAGCAATATCTCCATAATTACGAAGTTGTTACTCGAAAAGTCCGTGATGTTCAGGAAAAAGATAAACTTCGAGAGTTCCAATCACCGGTTCGCGGCGAGGAGATAATGGCTGTGTGCAATTTGCAACCGTCGCGTGTTGTCGGTTTTATCAAAAATCAAATCGAAGAGGCAATCCTAGACGGCATTATTGATAACGAATATGGCGCCGCTAAAGCATTTTTCCTTGAAAATAAGGATAATTGGCTCAAAGACTATGAATTGAAGTATAATTCCTGATTCTTTTATTCACTTTTTTTGTAAATAGATGCAATTTTATTATATTGCATCTATGAGAAATAAAACGTTAATAGCGGGCGATATCATATCGGGGAAAGGCACCATCCGTGGCGCTTCGTTTATCTCTTGCATTATCGTTAAGGAATACCTTATCTCATTCCTCAGAAAAACTACCTCGATACCAGTTTAGGTAAATTCATTTCTTTATTAATTAGAATTCAACAAAATTTGGTTTCGGCGAAGCCGGAAAGAACTTGT
>CAYLSY010000370.1:0-2214 GCA_964386275.1 uncultured Hyphomicrobiales bacterium | reverse complement strand
GTGTCTAAATATTGGGCTGTAAGTCTTTTTAAAATCCTACATCATTTATGTAATATTTTATTAATACAAATAACGATTTGTTCTACTAATTACAAGGTATTTCAATGAACAAACTTTTATTCCCATTTGCTTTATTAGTAAATTTACTAATAATTACCCCAGTATTTTCCCAGTGGCAAAAATGCCCAAACGACCTCATTGGCGGGGAAGTTTTCTCACTTGCACGTTGCCCAGCTGGTTTACTCGCAGGCACAGAAAACGGCGGTATTTTCTTATCGTCAGATAATGGTAACACCTGGACGCCCAAAAACCAAGGCATTAGCACATCTTTGTTTTATTCAATCAAGGTTAACGGCGATAATATTTATGCTGCATCGAACAACGGCGGTATATATGTCTCTACAAATAACGGCGACAACTGGATGCAAACATTCTATTCAAATGATGTTTATAATCCAACATGTCTTGCTTTGAGTAAAGACTATATTTTCCTATCAACAGAATCCGGTATGTTCATTTCTTCAAATGGGACTGACTGGATGCAAAAAAATACTGGATTGACTAATTTCACCGACCAATTTGATTTTGCAGTTGCCGTTAATGATAATTATGCGTTTGTGGGCGCAAGCAGCGGGGTTTTCGTGTCGTCAAACAATGGCGACTCATGGCAAAAGAGCGTCAGTGGTTTGGAGCTGACAAGCATAACAGTATTGGAAGCTAACAACAATTATGTATTTGCAGGTGGATGGACCGGTCTTGCTCTTTCCACCGATAATGGTGCCACATGGAATACAAAGATGCAAGGGCTGACCAGCTCACATATCTATTGTATAACGCTATATAACAACTACACCGTAATCGGCACCGATGGTGGTGTTTTCGTGTCGTCGGATTTTGGCGATTCATGGCAACATATGAACGATGGAATTACTAGTACGGATGTTTATTGCCTTTATATTGACGGTAACACAATCTATGCAGGTTCTAATAACGGAATCATTTACAAAGCCGATATTTCAAGTCTCGGTATTGTTTCGAAAGTCGAAGAAACAAGATGCAATAATGAATTTGCTCCTTATCCGCAACCTGCAACAGATTACGTTGAAATTCCATTCTGTAGCGATGAACCAGCGACAATTGAAGTATATTCCGCAAGCGGAAATTTGATTGAAACAATCGAAATAAGCGATATAAAAGATAAGCTCATATTAAACACCGAAAAGTATTTATCAGGCAAATATTTTGTAACAGTCAAATCTGGTAATCGTAGCGACAACTATATGTTCATCATTGCCAAATAACCAAACGAGTGGGGAAAAACATGGTAAACATAATTAATTTATTGCCTGCATTAAGGTTGCTGAAAGTAATCGTTGTTGTGGCAGTGTTTTTTACTTTCGTAAACAACTTGCATGCAGAAGTAATCTATCGGCATGCAGACACCATTCTATACTCACCCAACATTAATGACACAAGATACTTTTACCTCGATATGGACAAAGACGGCGAGGACGATTTCGTCTTCTATCAAGCTATTCAAGGCAGTATGGATTGGATTGTATGCGAAATTTACTCTGCCCAATTCGATTACGGCAAAGAGGTGCTTGTCGAAGATTATCAATATTACGATTCGCCTATACTTTTCGATAAAGGAGTCGCAATTTCTGCTATATCGGAAAGATGGCATGATTCTTATCAAGAAGGCATGGGAATAACATCGCTCTACCTTTGGGGCGGCGAGCAAGGCGCTACTGATAAGTATATAGCTGTGAGATTCAAGAAAAACACGAGCTATTGCTACGGCTGGGTTAGGGTAAGCATCGAAGCTGGCTTTACGAGTATGACCGTGCATGATTACGCTTATGAAAGCGCTCCGGGGGTTGGTATAACTACCGGCGACAAAGGTGAATCCGGCGTAAACGATGATAGATTTTCGATACTTAATTGCACTTTTAAAAACGGAATTCTTAATATTGAGAACAATACTCAATCTTGGGACGCCACTATTTTCGATTTGTCCGTCAGCACAATTCGAGCTTTTACAGTTGATTTTGCCACCGAGAACATTGATTTGTGCAATTTAAACGAAGGCGTTTATATCTTGTGGTTCAGAAATTCGAAGTATTCTATAATAAATAAGCTTTTTATTATAAAATAAACCCTTATTCTATTTTTATTGAAAAAAAGAAGTCCGATATAACGTTTGTATCGGAG
>CAYLSY010000369.1:0-2217 GCA_964386275.1 uncultured Hyphomicrobiales bacterium | reverse complement strand
CTGGATATTACAGTATAAATAATGCAAATTGTATTGATAAAGCGAGTATAATAAAAAACCTTCCGAAGGTTACTCAACCTTCGGAAGGTCAAGATATCATTTATTTCTGTTTTTCTAAAAGCAGTTTCCTTGTATAAGCAATTAAACCGCCCGCATCGATAATCGCTTGACGCGATTTCGGCAGCGGAACCGTATCGAAAGTTTTTCCTGTGGTTTTATTGACAACTTTACCGCCTTCGATAGTGATTTCGTCGCCGGTGTTAGCTTCGATATCAGGGCAAATGATAGTATTAACGCCCAAGTTAATTGAGTTTTGCAAGAAAATACGCGCAAAATTCCTTGCGATAATCGTCAGTTCATGTCCTTTGAGCGTCGAAGCAGCTTGTTCGCGCGATGAACCGCATCCGAAGTTTTTACCAGCAACAATTACACTGCCTTTGGGCGCCGAGCCGTCGTTGAGTGATTTGTTCAATTCGGTAATATCGGCGAAGGCATATTGCGGAGTTTCGCTCGGTAGCACCGTAGCCATAAAGCGTCCCGGATAAATAATATCGGTCGATATATCATCTCCGAGTTTATAAATTACTTGTGCCATATTAATTTCCTCCTTTTCTTGGGTCAGTGATAACGCCTGTTAATGCGCTTGCGGCGGCGGTTGCCGGCGAGCATAGATACACTTCCGAATTCGGATTGCCCATGCGACCTTTAAAGTTACGATTTGTAGTCGATAGGGCGCGTTCGCCGTCGCCGATAGCGCCTTGATGCACGCCAAGGCAAGGGCCGCAGCCCGGGTTCATAACCACTGCGCCGGCTTCCATGAAAGTCATCAAATAGCCGGCTTCGAGCGCGCGGCGGTAAATCCTGCCCGATGCCGGAAAAACTAGCATACGCACGGATTTTGCAACTTTTTTGCCTTTAACGATTTCGGCGGCGATTTCCAAATCGTCCAAACGACCGTTAGTGCATGAGCCGATTACTATTTGCTGTATGGGCAATCCTTCGACTTCGCCTATTGGTTTTACGTTATCGACGGTATGAGGACAAGCGATTTGTGGAACGAGCTTCGAGACGTCGATTTCGACTATTTGCGAGTATTTTGCGTCGGGGTCGGGTGTAACCAAGTTGAGTTCGTCGGTAACGCCGGCTTCTTCTCGCAAATAGCGGACGGTTTCTTCGTCGGCTGGGACAATACCAGATGTAGCGCCGGCTTCGACAGCCATATTGCATATCGTAAGACGTCCTGAAGTGCTCATTTTGCGAATAGCTGAGCCATGAAACTCGATTACTTTAAAATTAGCGCCTTCGGCTGAAATTTTACCGATTAAGTGCAAAATCAAATCCTTTGGGTGAACACCTTTTGGGAATTCTCCATTGGCAATAACTTTAATTGTATCCGGAACTTCGACGTTTAGCACGGTTCCAAGCGTCCAAACCGACGCCATTTCCGTTGCGCCGATACCGAAGGAAAATGCGCCCAATGCGCCGTGGCTGGTTGTGTGGCTGTCGGTGCCGACAACGACGCTGCCCGGGCGAACATAACCGTATTCAGGAAGTATTTGGTGGCAAACACCCATTTCGTCGCCTCGAATGTCGTGAAATTTTTCTATACCTTGCTCGGCGACAAAGGCGCGGACTTTGCCTTGATTAGTGGCTGTTTTCTTGCTTTCTGCCGGCACACGGTGGTCGAAAATCAGCGCAATATTTTTCGGGTTCCATACTACCGGTTTTAAACCAGTACCACTGTAAATATCAAGAAACTGATTGATAACGAGCGCGCCATTTTCGTGCGACATCGCCAAATCCACAGCCGGTTCGACTATTTCGCCGACATCGACCGAAGGTTTTCCGGATGCGCGCGCCAAGATTTTTTGAACTACTGTTTGTGGCATTAAGATACTCCTATAATAAACATTATAAATGTTTTCAATAATTGAAATAATACAAAAAACAAAATTAAAGAAAATAGAAGGGAATAAAAAAGAAGAAAAGGGAATTATTGGTAATTTAGAATACAGTTCAATTACTTAAATGAAAAAATATTCGTAAAAGCAAGCAAAATAATTGTTCCAAGTAAGTAACAATCTGATTAATTTAATTAATTAATAGTATTATCTACAATCACAATACTTCTCTTCTTAGCTGCTTATCGGATTTAAGGTTTTATTGGGTAATGCGAGTGAAATTACAACAATTTTCCGACATCAAGCAAATCAAAAA
>CAYLSY010000368.1:0-2221 GCA_964386275.1 uncultured Hyphomicrobiales bacterium | reverse complement strand
AGAGTCTCAGACTTAATTTTTATAAGCAGAATGATGAAAATTTTACTATATGCTACTTTTTTTATATATTTATTTTTTTTATAAATAAAAAAATAAAAAATAGGTGTTAAATGAATTTTCCAGATAATCTCAAGTACACAAAAGACCATGAATGGCTCAGAGTCGAAGGCTCAACAGGAACAATCGGCGTAACCGACCATGCGCAATCGGAACTCGGCGACGTCGTTTTTGTCGATATTGCCGACGATTTAGCAGAAATTAACGCAGGCGCAAGCTTCGGCACTATTGAAGCCGTTAAAACCGTTGCCGATATTAATGCCCCTGTTTCCGGCAAGGTAATTGAAGTCAATCGCGAGTTGAACTCGAATCCCGAAACTATCAACAACGACCCATACGGCGCGGGTTGGATTATTAAAATCGAGATAACTAATCCATCGGAAATCGATTCTCTGCTTGATGTCGAAGCCTACAAAGCTCTTCTCGGTTAAGAAATATTTTTACTAATCACCCTCTTTCATCTTTTTTTTTGAAGGAGGGTTTATTTTTTATTAATATGGACTTGTTCAAATCTATTGCCGATATTCGCAGGGATTATGCCCAAGGCAGCTTCTCGGAAGCAGTTGCCGACGACAACCCTTTTATTCAATTTGCCAAATGGTTCGATGACGCTACGAACTCTAATTTGCTCGAGCCGACCGCAATGACGCTATCCACAACTGGAGTTGATTTGCGTCCGACTTCGCGTGTTGTGTTACTTAAAAAGTTCGATGAATCCGGATTTGTCTTTTATTCAAATTACGAAAGCGACAAAGGCAGGCAAATTGACGAGAACCCACAAGTCTCACTGCTGTTTTTCTGGGATAAACTGGAGCGGCAAATCCGAATCAATGGCGTTTGCGCAAAGACCTCACCAGAAGAATCCGATGAATACTTCCAATCAAGACCTTACACCAGCAAACTTGGCGCATGGGCTTCAGAGCAAAGCCGCTTATTATCGAGCCGTTTTGCTTTAATCCGCCGTGTTGCAAAACTGATGGTTAAATACCCGAAAAACGTTCCATTGCCTCCTTTTTGGGGTGGATACCGAATTAAGCCGAATTACTTCGAATTCTGGCAGGGGCGTCCCAGCCGCCTCCATGACAGGATTTGCTATCGAATGGAAGGCGAAAAATGGGTTAAATACAGACTGAATCCATAATAGCGGTTATTATCTCAGCTTGCTGCATGTTCCATAATTTGGTTATATTCCCTGCCAGTCAGCGCACGCAACATCCTTTTATGAAAATTGATTCTTCGTTCAATTTGAAATAGTTTTTCTCGCAGACGACGTTTCCGTCGCGCTACCCAAAGATTGTCATTTAGCAGGTTTTCGTAGACAAAAGGTTCTTGGTTAGTCAATTTCTTGATTCGTTTCTTTTCATATTCGATGTTCAATTCGAGTTCCTCCAGCTCGCTTTGCAATTTTTGATATTGAAATGACGCTTTATCTTCGAGGGCAGAAGAATCGGAAAACAAGGCTTTTTGAAACAGCTTCAAATGGCATAGATTACCGTTTTTATAAGCGTATTGAACACAATCCCAGTATTTATTGAAGTTTTCCGTATCACTTGAAACGTCCGGATGAAGTTTTTTGACAATTTGGCGGTAGACTTTGGGCAATTCCTCCTTACCCTTATCTGAGGCGTTAAACGAGATACTATAATCAGCATCTTCATTTGTATTTATACTGCGTTTCCGAAGATTACTTAGTTTTGAGTTGAACTCCAATTCTTTATGCACATATGTATTAATAAAATGTATTGCGTTGTCGTTCAAGACTTCGCCTTTACGCAGTCTTTTCGACAGCAATTCAGCTTTGCGCTCCAATTCTAAGGCAACGCGGGATTTCTGCTCTATTTCGATTTCTATGTCGCTAAAGTAGCTCTCGTACAAAAACATCAAGTGCGGCAGTACGCTATTTTGCATATAATGGTAATAACTCAATAGTTCCAATAGCTGTTGTTTGCGCACCGAAACGGCTGATTCCAGCCGGCAAATATCACTATTATTATTATTATTATTATTATTTTCCGTCATTTAACCCATTTATTATTATTTATACAATTGGGGTTCATCATTAATTTCTTCAATATAACACATTGAATAATAATATCCATAAGAAATATTTTTGGCTATTAATATGCAGTGTAATAAGCCCAAAACATTGTTTTATATTAATTTT
>CAYLSY010000367.1:0-2239 GCA_964386275.1 uncultured Hyphomicrobiales bacterium | reverse complement strand
ATCATTATTCTTTGCATGCGTTTTACCGCTCATTTCGCAGAATAGTGCAGACAATCCGTTCTTTAAAAAATACGATACTAAGTTCAATGTTCCGCCTTTCGAAAAAATTAAACCTGAACACTTCTTACCTGCTATCAAAGAAGGTATTAAGCAACACGAGAAGGAAATCGACGCTATTGCAAACAGCAAAGCTGAACCAACTTTTGAAAACACAATAGTCGCTATGGAACAAAGCGGCGAATTGCTTTCTGAAGTATCAACCGTATTTTTTAACTTGAATTCTGCTAACACAAACGATGAATTACAGCAAATCGCAAAGGAAATTTCGCCGCTGCTGTCTAACCATGCCGATAACATTGCTCTCAATAAAAATCTCTTCGAAAAAGTAAAAGCTGTTTACGACAAACGCAAAAAACTAAAATTAACAAAAGAGCAGGAAATGCTTTTGAATGATACCTACAAAGGTTTCATTCGCGGTGGAGCTGCTTTAGACGAGAAGAAGCAGGAGCGTTTACGCAAAATTAACGAAGAGTTATCGCTTGCCAGCCTGAAATTCGGCGAAAACCTTCTTGCCGAAACCAACGATTTTCAAATGTTCATAACCGACAAGAAAGATTTGGACGGTATCCCGCAATCAATAATTGATGGCGCTGCCGAAGCTGCAAAAGAAGCTGGAAAACAAGGACAGTGGCTGTTTACATTGCATAATCCAAGCGTTATGCCTTTCCTTCAATATGCTTCGAATCGTCAACTGAGAGAAAAGATTTGGCGCGCTTATTCGATGCGAGGCAATAACGATAACGAACACGATAACAAGCAAATTATTGTGCAATTGACAAATCTTCGCCTTGAAAAAGCCAAGCTTCTCGGCTATAAAGATTTTGCTGAGTATTCACTCGAAGAAACAATGGCAAAAACTCCGGCTAAAGTGATGGAGTTATTGAATAAACTTTGGAAACCCGCTCTGAATGTTGCCAAAAAGGAAGCAAAAGAACTTCAAAAAATGATTGATAAAGAAGGCGGTAAATTCAAATTAGAGCCTTGGGACTGGCGCTATTATGCCGAAAAACTGCGCAAGGAAAAATATGACTTGGACGAAGAAAGCATTCGGCCATATTTCAAGGCGGAAAATGTGCGCGATGGCATGTTTGCATTAGTCGGCAAGCTCTACGGTGTTAAGTTCGTCTTGAAAAACGATATTCCAAAGTATCATCCCGATGTTCAAACTTATGAAGTATTGGACAAAGATGGTTCGCATTTGGCTGTGCTTTTCCTTGATTTTTACACTCGCCCGAGCAAGCGCGGCGGGGCATGGATGACTAATTACCGCGAACAATACATGAAAGACGGCAAAATCGTGCCGCCGATAGTCAGCTTGGTTTGTAATTTCCCTAACCCGACGAAAGACCAGCCTTCGCTGCTTACATACGACGAAGCAGAGACGTTTTTCCATGAATTCGGACATGGTTTGCACGGAATGCTTTCGCATTGCACTTATAAATCCATAGCTGGAACTAACGTGCCGCGCGATTTTGTCGAAATGCCTTCACAAATTATGGAAAACTTCCTTGGCGAACCGGAAGTATTGGCGCTTTTTGCCAAACATTACAAAACTGGCGAAATTATTCCCAAGGCATTGGTCGATAAGATTCATAAAAGCTCGTTATTCAATCAAGGTTTTGCAACAACTGAATACCTTGCTGCATCTTTGCTCGATATGGCTTACCATACCGTTACGAAACCAATAGCAGAAGGTAGCGTTCTTTCGTTCGAAAAAAAGGAGCTTGATAAAATAGGTTTGATTCCTGAAATAATTTCGCGTTATCGTTCAACATATTTTAATCATATTTTCGGCGGAGGCTATTCGGCTGGATATTACAGCTATATTTGGTCGGCTGTTCTCGATTCCGACGGTTTCGAGGCTTTCAAAAAGAATGGCATTTTCGACCAAAAAACTGCCGAATCATTTAGGAAGAATGTCTTGGAGCGCGGCAAAACCGACGACCCAATGACGCTTTATAAAAATTTCCGCGGAGCCGAGCCATCAATCGAACCGCTGCTTAAGAAGCGTGGATTGAAGTAATTACAATTTTCATTAACCCAAATATTTCAATAGAAATTCTATGTTTCGTAAATATTTATAAACTAACTATTTAAGGAAATCGCTCTTTTCCCCCTTTTTGAAAAATGGAGTAGATAGAATTTCTTTTGTAGCAGCCGCTTCCATAAATATTTGCAT
>CAYLSY010000366.1:0-2312 GCA_964386275.1 uncultured Hyphomicrobiales bacterium | reverse complement strand
AACCGAAATCGCGGCTGAGCAAAACGTATCAGTTCCTGCTGTTTGGGAATCAGTGCAGGTTTACCGCAATCCGCGAATCATGGCGATATTCGACAAAAAAGTCAAAGAGCGCAAAAAAACAATCCGGCGCGTTGAGAATATGGTAGGAGTAGCATAATGCTGCTTGACTTCGAAATGATTGCCGATAAACTCGGAGTTTCTGTGGTTGCAGTAAGAAAGCGATCAAAACAAATGTCGCCTTATTTCAGTAAAGCGATCAAAACAGGTGGACGTCCGCGCAATTACTACGTTCCCGAAGTATTGAGCGTTTTCCGCAAAACCACATCGGACGAAATTGCGCGAAACAACGAGCTGTCGCCCGATTCGGAAACTCGCCGCAAAGAGCGCTCAGACAAAGGCTCGCTGCGCGCAAAAGAATACGAAAAATACGGCGTGAGCGAGCATCAAATCGAAGAAATCATCAGCAAAACGCGACAAATTTACCTTGCCCAAGGGCGGCGCAATTACATCCTTGCGGCAACTCGCGAAGCGGTTGCGGAAATCGTCGGCGAGCGCGGCGACTGGGAAGTGTTTGAAAAATTAGTATGGTCGATTTACAGCAAGCAAATAGTGCGAAAAGACAAGTACGGCAACGGCGCGGCAATCAACGAACAATGGGATTTGCAATGGCGCGAGCTTCACCAGGTCGGCGGGTTCAACAACGAGCTGCCGACAAACCGCTGGGACGAAATAGCGCTTTACGTCGATGCCGGTTTAGCCGGGCCGGGATTCGGCGCCGGGTTGTACTGGGTAATCGACGGAACGCAACTAAATATATGGGTTGATAAAAACGGCAAAAAAAGACTATTGAATTATCTTGCCATAATGGACGGATTGACCGGAATGCCGCTGTACCTAAGGCTTTTGGATGACGGCGAAAAAATCAGCGAGGTTGCGTCAACTTTGCTCGAATGCGCTCAGCTGCATGGCGCGCCACGATTCGGTATAATCTTGGATAACGGCGCATCCTTCAAAAGCGCAGAAATCCGGCGGCTTATAAGTTCGTTTTACACAACCGCAGAGCTAAACTGGCTTGCGGAAAACAAACTCAGAAAAACAATTTTCAACGGTCAAACAGAACCTTACATTTACCCGAAGGCGAAAATTCCTCGCTTTCTCGGTAAGGCAAAGCTGGAGCGAACATTCGGCGGACACGACGATTTCGCGACACGCTGGTACCCTGTGTCGTACCAAGGTTCGACGGAGCTAAAAAAATTAAGCTATGAACTCGGCACAGTTCCGACTCGTGCGCTAAGGTTTGCGCCGAATGCCGACGATGTTTGGCGCGACTTCTTATGCTGGACGTACCTTGATTTAATCAACCGGACGCAAACCGGAAAATTAAACTGGCTGCGCCGTCGCAAAATCAAACCGACGTTATTAGAAGCGTGGAAATACTTTGGCGGACGCTTTGGAATCAAAGATGAACAAATTGCTTTCGGGCCGCCGCAAATCAATGCAATTCCCGACAATATAGAACAAGTCGCGTGGCGCGAGTATGCTCTTACGGAAAAAAAGCAAAGGCATTACGTCGGCGCCGGATACGGCAGCCTTCAGCTTGTCGACAACGGCATTTCCTATAATTTTGTTTCCGATCAAATCGACGCATCGCTTTATAATCAAAAACTGTGTGTTGTGGTTGATGCCGAGCGACGCAAAGGATATTGCTTCAAGGAATACGACGAAAAGCGATACGACGCCAGAACCCCGCGTCCGGGCGACGTTTGGTTCATCGGCGAACTCAATGACCACACCATTAGAAGTATTGACGACTTAGGAAAAAAACAAGCCACAACGGCGATTCGAAGCAAGGTGCATTCGGCGGCGCGCGCAACTGATGTAATAATCGAAAACAAGCCGCCGGACACGCAGTTGATTGATTATGCTATCGAGCAAATCACAGCGAAACAACAACCTCAACACCTTGATAAAAAAGAAAAAGAAGCTGAAAGCTATGATGAATACGACATCTTGGGCGATGAACCCGACGATGATATTATAAATTTATTAGATTTTTAAAGGATTAATTTATGACAAAACAAACAGAAACCTCACTTACTGTATTTACCGAGCTACCCGTAAATATTGCAAGAATCACAGAGACGCAGAAAGAGAATATATTACGCCTGTCGGGCAAGTATAGCTATCTGGGTCATCGCGAATCGAAAATTGAACGAGAACTGCTAAGCCTCAAGGCGCAACTCGAGAGAACAGAATTGCACAAAAAAATCAAACAAAAACGCCGCGATCTACGAGACATTAGGCTTGCGCGC
>CAYLSY010000365.1:0-2330 GCA_964386275.1 uncultured Hyphomicrobiales bacterium | reverse complement strand
TTAACTAAAAAAAGAGATTTATTCAATTATCGTCATTTTGACCGCAGCGAAGAATCCAATACCTGAGCGGAAGATAGAAAGTTCGCTACAGTTCGTTATGCTTAGAATGACACTATTTTCAGAGAATTCTTATAATTAATTTTTTTTATTATTTATGCCGCTTTCGCTTAAAATAGCTATACGTTACGTATTCACTTTTCGTGCATTTCATTTCATCACGATTATTTCGTTTATTTCACAAGTCGGAATAATCGTCGGAGTTGCCGCTTTAATATGCGTAGTCTCAATTTTCAATGGTTTCCGCGAGTTCTCCGAAAAGCAGCTGACAAGTTTCGACCCGCATCTCAGAATCATACCAACAGAAGGCGTTAAAATTGAAAATACGGATAGCCTTTGCAATTTCATCAAGACGATTAACGATGTTTCCGGCATTTCTTCAACAATTGACGGCAACGTCATCATGATGATTCCCGGACAAGCGCAAGCGGCTTATCTTCGCTCATTCGACCAGAAAGAGTTCGAACGTGTATCTAATTTACGAAACACAATAGTATCAGGAAAATGTAATATATCGGCGAGTGGCACAGTACCCAAAGTATTGCTTGGAGCGCTTCTTGCCGAGCGATTGTCGCTTATGCCCGGCGATACAATTCAAATAATTTCGCCGCAAATACTCGACCGCGCCATTAAATCTTATACAATGACCGGCGGAGTGAAAGCTGTCATCTCGGGATTATTCCTTTCGAATGCGCCAGAATACGACGGAAGTTCGATTTTTGGCGATATTAGCCTTGGCGCCAAACTTTTTACTTACGGCAAAAATCAATCTACATGTATCGATATCAAGCTAAATTCCATCGATAATACTGATAATGTAAAATCAATCCTTGAGCAAGAACTAGGCACGGCATACACAATCCAAACATGGTACGACTTCCATAAAGAGCTATACAATGTTATGAAACTCGAAAGGTTGGCGACTTTCATCATTCTCAGCTTGATTATCGTAATTGCAGTGTTCAACATACTTGCGTCGCTCGTTATGACCGTAGTCGAGAAACGCGCCGATATTGCCATTTTCAAGGCATTGGGCGCAAAAGACAAGATGATTCGCAACATCTACCTTTTCGAAGGCTCGTTTATCGGCGCATCAGGCACTGCTATCGGAACTATTCTCGGACTGCTGCTGTGTTTCGGGCAAATCAAGTACGAATGGTTCAGGCTCGATACTTCGAAATACCTTATCCAATCTTTGCCAGTATCGGTTTATTCGTCAGATATTATAATAATTGTGGCATTTGCATTGGTATTGACGATTGCAGCAGCTCTCTATCCCGCATACAAGGCGGCAGGCAATAATATTACCAATTCTCTCCGATAAAAAACTATATCTTGGGAAAACAAATCTCTTTGCATTGAGAATTCATTTCGCTAATTTTACTTTTTATTTTTTATACAATTGAACAGTTGTTGCAATGAACGATGGTAATTCGAAAATCCACGTTGGATTGATTTATCTGGGGCTTTTCCTTGGATTGTTCTTGGGACTTGCTTTTGTGTTTCAATCGATGTTTCTGTCGAGCGCAATAAAATCGCTCAAGACATCGAAAAATATTATCTCAATCAAAGGCTATGCCGAAAAGAACATCACCAGCGACTTGGCTGAATGGTCTGCAACGTTTTCTGTCGGTTCGAGTGACCTTAAATCCGGCTATGTCAAGCTGAAAGACGATTTAAAGAAAATTGTCGCTTTTCTGGAACGCAAAGGCATCCGAAAAGAAAACATGCGTATAGCATCGGTCATTACTGATAAGCGATTCAAATTAAACGAAAAAGGTTATCGAACTGATGAAATTGCCGGGTATACTCTAACCCAAATCGTAACGGTTACATCGACCGACGTACACCTTGTTTCAACGCTTTCCGACGAGGTAACCGAGTTAATTCAGGAAGGCATAGATATTATTTCGAATCCGCCAAGTTATTTTTACACAAAAATTAATGACCTGAAGATTGAAATGCTCGGCGAAGCCACAAAAGACGCTCGACTTCGCGCAGAACAGCTTGCAACAAACAGCGGCGCGGGAAAATCGCTTGAGCTTTCGTCGGCTTATCAAGGCGTTTTTCAAATTACAGCGCCAAATTCAACCGAAGTTAGCGATTACGGCAATTTCGACACTCAGTCAATAGAAAAAGTGATTAAAGCAGTTGTTACAATTGAATATGAATTAAAATAATTATATTATTCATATTTTTTATGTTTCTAAAAAAAGATATTTTACCATTACAATATATAGTTTACAATAAAATATTATTAATTAATTGAAAAG
>CAYLSY010000364.1:0-2346 GCA_964386275.1 uncultured Hyphomicrobiales bacterium | reverse complement strand
GACGAGCCATCGAAGACTCCAATGCCGCTTCAATATGTTAAAATCGGCAATACATATTATAATACTGACGTAAACGGGTCATTGAATGTCGATATAACAGAACCGCAAACCGTAACCATAAAAATGAACGGATTATACGGCTCAATTTATTCAGTTGATATATCGGGCGCAAATTACAGTGGAACACTTAACCCGGGCGAAAACTTCACTATCGAATGGACTGATGATAATTCTCATCTTTTCGAAAGAACGCTCTTCTATCATTCAATCATGCAGCATGAGTATTTGAAGAGTATTGACCCAGCAATTACTTGCATGGATTTCCCCATCGGAATCGGTATTATGTATTACTCCGGTGGAAGTTATGGAACCGAAGTAAACGCAATGTCGTTCGGTGATTCGATTTTATTCATCAATGCTGTTGACGACGAATGGCGATTTGCCGAGTGCGGACAAGTGCTTTATCATGAATATGGACATAGTATCAATGCTATGCTGTATGAAGAGCTTCTACAAAACACTTGGGGCATGGTTAACACTGCATGCAACGAAGGCACCGCAGACGTTTATGCGGCGTTCATCCTCGATGAGCCACGTGTCGGGGTCGGTTCTTATATTCCGGATTCAAACGAAAACATCCGTAATATCAATAATACTAATAAATATCCTGACGATTGGGTCGGAGAATCGCATGACGATGGAATGATTCTCAGCGGCGCTTTTTGGGATTTGAGGGAAATGATTGGTCTTGACGATGCTCGGATTTTGGCGCACTATACGAAATACGGTACGCCCGACGACGAAGACGACGCACTCGCTTTTAGCGCATGGTTTATGGAAACTCTTGTAGCCGACGATGACGACGGCGATTTGTCGAACGGCACACCACATATGGTTGAAATCATTACTGCATTCAATAACCATAATATCGGAACTAATCTGATTACTTCGATGAACTTCAGCCATGAGCCTTACCCCGATACAGATGATACTTTGCATGGCTATGATATTAATTTTACGCTTGGCGCAAGCAATAGTATAATTTCCCAGACGATAAACAATATTTCAGTTGTATGGTCAACTGATAATTTTGTTACAAAGAATACTATATTGGCTTATGATGAAGGCAATTTTAACTACGTAGCCGAAATACCCGCTCAAAAAGCCGGAACCATTGTCCAATACTATATTTCAGCAAACGATATTTTTACCGAAACAGAAATAAAACTTTCTGCAAACGCTTCAACTTTTAAAGCATATCAATTTCTCGTCGGCTTTCAAAAAGTTTATTCGTTCGATATGGAAACTAACCCAGGTTGGACTATTGGCGAATCCAGCGACAATTCAACCACTGGTATTTGGGAATGGGGCTCGCCGAACCAAATAATATCAACATGGAGCGGCGATACTCTCCAAACTCGATATGTTACTTCCGGCACTCATTGTTATGCTACTGGCGCCGGCGGCACTTTTCAAACCAGAAGAGATTATATTCCTAATGGTCAAACTACGCTACTGTCTCCGGTTATGGATATATCAAACCTGAATAATCCGATTTTGAAGTATAGCATTTGGTTTTTCGAAGACCAGTATTATAACCCCTCGCCATCATATTTTAGAATTCAGGTCTCAAGCGATGGAGGTTCACATTGGAAAATCATCGAATCAATTACTGAAACTACAAACGGTTGGGTTACAACCACAATAGATATTGACAATTATGTCTACTTGACCAAACAATTCCAAATTAGGTTTGTCGTAAATAATTTGTATCAATCTGTTCAATACTATAAAAATTATTGCGATGCTTTGCTCGATGATGTTATGATACTATCTTCGATAGCTTCGCCGGAAACTTCGGTCGAAGAAGATAATAAAGAAGCCAAAGGCATAATGGTTTATCCAAATCCAGCGGTTGATTACACTTTGTTCGAACTGCCTCCTTCGGCTTTCGAATCGACAATTAAAATATACGATTTATTTGGTAACGAAGTGAAATCGCTTGTTGCAGCAGCTTCTTTAGCCGAAAGAACAACAGTGAAATGGAATTGTTTAAACTCAAGGAACGAAAGATTGGCTCCGGGGATTTATATCTATTCAATCAGCAATAAGGACGGGCGAACCCAAGGCAAGATAATAATCAAAGATTATTGATAATTGTTTTGATTATCTATATTTGAAGTCATTTTTCCGGTTGCTGTGTTTTTGTCCGCAGCAACCGTTTTTTTTTAAAAAAGGGAATGAACATGAAAATTTTTTTGCTTCAAATATCATCTATATTTCTTTTACTCATGCCATTTTCCTACGTTTTCGCTCAATGGGATTGCCGTTCAATTCTTGCGCCTA
>CAYLSY010000363.1:0-2387 GCA_964386275.1 uncultured Hyphomicrobiales bacterium | reverse complement strand
TTGGAAATACCAAAACGCATATCCGTATGGGTGCATAGAGCAGACAACTTCGGCGGCGTTTCCGCAGCTCTATTTGCCCGACGTGTTTAAGCTTAGCGTCGATGAGCGCAAAACAGTGGACAATAACATTAATGCAGCTATTACACGTTTGCAGTCATTTCTTATGCCGAGTGGCAAGCTATCATATTGGCCCAATGGCTCCTACCATTCGAACTGGGGGGCATCATATGCGTATCACTTCCTCATCGAGGCGAAAAATAAGGGCTATTTTGTTCCCGAAGATATGCTACGCAAAGTTGCTAGCGCCGAAAACTTGAGCGCTAATGCCGGTGAAGGTAATTTTGCTGAGCGTGTGTATCGTTTGTACGTGCTTGCACTCGATAAAAAGCCGAATCTTGGCGCGATGAACCTTCTGCGGCAAAATTCTATAAAACAACTCAGCAATACCGAAAAAATGCTTCTGGCTGCGGCATATAAGTTAGCCGGCTCCGACGCAGTTGCTGGAGACATTTTCGCAAAAGCCGATACAACAGTGGACGAAAAGCATGAATACTATTATTATACATATGGATCACCCCTGCGCAATAGGGCGATAATGCTCGAATGCCTTTTGCTGTTCAACGATTTTGGGAAGGCACAGTTTGTTTATCGTGATATATCGGAACAACTTGCATCAAACAGCTGGTATTCGACGCAGACAATTGCCTATTCACTTGCAGCGCTTGGCACATATGCACGTAAGGCAAAGCTTACGAGTAGCGCTTTCAAGGCTGAGCTGATAAAACCATCGGGTGAACATGTGAAAGTCGATAGCACTGCTAATGCTGTTTATATCGATGTAACTGATTACGGTAGAACGTATTCTATTGTAAACAAGGGTGGCACACCGATTTTCGCCTCATATGAGCACAGCAGCATTCCATTGCGCGAAGGGGTGACCACGTCGAACAACGGGCTGTCTATGACTGTGGAATGGCTGAACGAGGACGGCACAAAGCTAAATCCTGCCGAAATTGCGCAGGGCGAAATATTCTGGGGACATTTTCAAGTTCAAAGAGCGCAATCTCAAATAATTCAACAGTTTTTTAATATTGCGCTGGTGCAGATTTTACCCGCGGGCTGGGAGATTATCAACACCCGCTTGAACTGGGAAACGGCTCCGAAGTGGTCAGCCTCGTATGTTCTTGATCAAGAACAATATATGGATATTCGAGACGACAGAATATGTTGGTTTTTCTCGTTTGCAGATTATGGGAACAGAGTAGATTTCCTTGTCAAGCTTAATGCGGTAACGCCAGGACAATATTTCTTACCGCCCACAATTGTCGAGGCTATGTATGATGCGAAAATCAACGCGAAAGTGGCAGGAATGCCTGTAATAGTTACCATACCGCGCTGATGCACATAAGTTTTTCTGGCGGTGCATGCTCAAACTTTGTGTGCACCGCTATTTTTGTTCATCTGCCAATTCCGAACCGGAGTTTGAACACGAATAGTGCCATTTAGCCATGCAACAAAATGAGTTACGCGCAAACGCCATCTTTACCTGTTAGCTCCTGAAATGAGAAACTCGCCAAAAGTATTTTTCCTATTTGCGACATTTTACTGTGCTTTGTTCGCTCAAAACTCTGTTCGCTATATTGAAAGTGAGGACGATATTCGTGCAGCTTTCTACGCGGCGGAGCTCTCGGAGACTGAATTCCTTGAGCTGCTTGAACTATATGACGACAAAGTGGATTTAAACGGTGAACTGGTTATGCGACTTACCGTTATACCGAATGTCAGCAGGGAGGAGCTGGGGATTTTCTTGGCACGTCGAGACAGCATGGGCAAGTTTTCTTCATTGGACGAAGCCTATTTTGCCTTTGATGGGAATTGGAACGCTATAGCACCGTTTGTTTTCATAGAGAACGCAAAATCAGGTTCGAAGGTATCGGCAAAGCTTTCTTCGCGTGCGCAATTTGAATCGCCACCTGATGCTGATGAACCATATGTTACACAATTAGTTAATGTGAAAGCAAACAACTGGAAATTCTCCATAAAGACAGAACAAGGTGGTAAAAGTGCTCTTGAAACTGTGCGAAGGAGCTTTAGCCTTCGCACAGATAATACTCATATTATACTTGGCATTTTTTCTGAGAATTTGGGTAATGGCTTATTATTTGGCAAGCGAGCGCCGATTGGAATTGGTGCTCGACGAGCGTCTGCAACAGAATACGTGCTTTATCCCAAGAGTGGTGAACCAAACGGGTTTTACGGTGAATTTTTTCGTCGAGCACAAACACATGTTGCAGTGGCGTTATCGCGAGATGCATACGGCTCATCAAGCGTACAAGAGCTTGCAGCTTTTGAGGTTAGCTCAAAAATATTATCGCCTGCTACGGCAT
>CAYLSY010000362.1:0-2388 GCA_964386275.1 uncultured Hyphomicrobiales bacterium | reverse complement strand
ATCAACTTTTCGCTTATTTTATTTACATTATTTCCGACATTAATGATTTCTCAGCCACAAAAACCTGAAAAGCATAAAATTACACCTGAAATTCTTATGAGTTTCAAGAGAATTTCCGAAACCAAAGTATCGCCAGACGGCAAGTGGATTCTTTATAATCTTGCAGTGCCTAATATCGAAGAAAATAAGATAAGTAGGGATTTCTATATCGTTTCGATTGATGGAACTCAAACGAAACAAATTACAACCGACCCTTCGAATGAATACAACGGTTTCTGGATGCCAAACGGCTCTCAGATTGGATATATTACCAGTTTAAGCGGCGAAAGTCAAGTATTCATTACTGATATTGAGCGTGGTAACTCGTCAATGCTAACAAATTATGATTATAGCATCGATAATGTATTAATATCGCCAAAGAGCACTTTGATTGCTTTTACAAAAGATGTTAAAATACTCCAAACGCTGAAAGATAAATATCCGAAGTATGCTAAACCAAAAACAAGGATTTACGATAAATTACCAGTTCGCGAATGGGATGCTTGGGAAGATGAGTTTTTTTCTCATTTATGTATTCGCGAATACGACGGCGGCAAAGTCATTGACTTGATGGAAGGCGAGCCGTTCGATTGCCCGCTCAAACCATTCGGCGGCATCGAAGAAATAGCTTGGTCTCCTGATGGAAACGAAATAGCTTATACAGCAAAAAAAGTATTTGATAATTTTGTTCTGAGTACTAATTCTGATATTTATATTTATAATATAAAGAATCGAACTACGAAAAACATTACCGAAGGTATGCCGGGTTACGACAAAGACCCGCTTTATTCGCCAGATGGAAAATGGATTGCTTTCCATAGCCAAGAAAGAGCCGGATTCGAAAGCGACCGCGTCCGCTTGATGCTCTATAACCGTGAAACTGGAGCTATAACCGAACCTTCGGTTTCGCAGGATTCGAGCCGGATTCTCGACCAATGGGTCGGAAACATGGTCTGGGCGCCTGATAGCAAATCAATCTATTTTACAGCCGAAGATGGTCCCATTGTCAAGATTTATAACATGACTATTCCCGACGGTAAATGGAAAACTCTTACAGGAAACAATTACAATTGTGACGGAGCAATCGATATTACACCCGACGGCAAAACACTTGTGTTCGAGCTTCGCTCGATGACGCATCCTACTGAAATCTTCTCGATGCCATCGGAAGGCGGCGAAATGAAGCAAATCACTCATGTAAACGACTCTTTAGTAGCAACTCTGAAACCTATTAACATTGAACAGAAGTGGATTCCGAGCATAGACGGCAAGAAAATACATACATGGGTGCTCTATCCGCCCGACTTCGACCCGAAAAAGAAATATCCTTTGATGACTTATTGCCAAGGTGGTCCTCAATCTACAATCAGTCATTATTTCAGTTATCGTTGGAATTTATATTTGCTCGCTTCCGCCGGTTATGTAGTTGTAGCGCCTAATCGTCGCGGAGTGCCGGGATTCGGACAAGCGTGGAACGATGCAATCAGCAAGGACTGGGGCGGAATGCCCATGCAAGACATACTTGCCGCTACGGATTACATAGCAAAAGAAAGATATATAGACAAAGATGCGATGTGCGCCGTCGGCGCCAGCGCCGGAGGTTATGCGACGTTTTGGCTCGAAGGCAACCACGAAAAGCGTTTCAAAGCATTCGTCGCCCATTGCGGAGTGTTCAACCTCGAAAGCAAATTCGGCTCGACCGAAGAGCTATTCTTTCCTTCGTGGGAATTCGGCGGGCCATACTGGGACCCCAAAAACAAGAAGCAATACGAAAAGAACTCACCTCATAAATTCGCCGATAAATGGGATACTCCGATTTTAATTATAACCGGCGAAAGGGATTTCCGTGTGCCTTATACCCAAAGCCTCGAAGCCTTTACCGTAGCGCAATTGCACGGTTTGCCTTCGAAATTCCTAATATTTCCTGAAATGAACCACTGGGTAACGAAACCACAGGAAGTGATTGTTTGGCTCAATGAAATAATCGATTTCTTAGATACATACTGCAAGAAAAAAGAGAAAAATTAATTTATCGAAAAGAATAATTCTGATGGACTTCATTACTTGGATGGGGTCCATCTTTTTTTTATTAATGAACCAAAATAATTTATTGGGTCTTTAATATCGAGAATGCAATGTTTGCGCTTGATGCAATTTTTGCATTGTTACATTGATTATTGCGAACGATGCCATATATATATTTTTTTTATCCGAATTACATTAAGGACAGTTTTACTAAGTGTTTTTTACAAAGTGTTTTTAACAATAATTAAGTTCTATCTTTATTAATAATGTCTATTATTAAGGAAAATGAAATAATTTTAATTATGCACATATTTCTTTTATTTC
>CAYLSY010000361.1:0-2459 GCA_964386275.1 uncultured Hyphomicrobiales bacterium | reverse complement strand
CATGTCAGATTACAAGATTATTTGGACAAAAATCGACGAAGCCCCCGAAATGGCTTCCTATTCACTGCTTCCAATTGTTCAGGCTTTTGTAAAAGGAACTGGAATCAGCTTCGAAACGTGGGATATTTCCCTTGCCGGAAGAATTATTGCGAATTTTCCCGAAAACCTTACCGAAGAACAGAAAATACCAGATTATCTCGCTCAGCTGGGCGATTTGGTCAAACAACCCGATGCAAATATTATTAAACTGCCGAATATTAGCGCTACAGTTCCTCAGTTACAAGCTGCCATCAAGGAATTACGCGAAAAAGGCTACAACATTCCCGAATACCCCGAAGAACCCAAAAACGACGACGAAAAAGCCCTACAGCAACGCTTTGCCAAAGTTCTCGGCTCGGCGGTCAATCCGGTGTTGCGCGAAGGAAATTCCGATAGACGCGCAGCCGTTTCGGTCAAGAAATTCGCCCAAAAATATCCTCACAAAATGATGAAACCATGGCCCGAATCAGGCTCTAAAGCAAAAGTAACGCACATGACGGAAAAAGATTTTTACGGCAGCGAAAAATCAATGACTTTGGATAAACCATGCGACGTTCGAATTGAATTTCACAATGCCGCCGGTGATATCAAAATCCTAAAGGAAAAATTATCGCTGCTCGATGGCGAAGTTATTGACTCGACTGTAATGAACGTTGCCGCATTACGCAAGTTTTATACTGAGCAAATCGAAGAAGCCAAAAAAGAAGACGTGCTGCTGTCGCTCCATTTGAAGGCGACGATGATGAAAATTTCTGACCCGATAATGTTCGGACACGCCGTATCGGTTTACTATGCCGAAGCGTTGGACAAGCACGCCGAAACGCTTAAATCCATTGGAGCAAACGTCAACAACGGCATTGCAGATATCCTTGATAAATTAAAAAAGCTGCCCGACGATAAAAGAGCGGAAATCGAAGCCGACATCGAAAAAGTGTATGAAAAGCAACCGCCACTGGCAATGGTTGATTCAAGAAATGGCATTACCAACCTGCATATTCCAAACAATATCATCATCGATGCCTCCATGCCTAATGTCATCCGCGATGGCGGAAAAATGTGGAACAAATTCGACCAGCTGCAAGATTGCGTCGCCATGATACCCGATAGATGTTATGCCACAATTTACAAAACCATACTCGAAGACGCCAAAGAAAAAGGGCAGTTCAATCCTGCAACTATGGGAGCCGTCTCTAACGTCGGATTGATGGCTCAAAAAGCTGAAGAATACGGCTCGCACGATAAAACATTCGAAGCTCAAGCAGCAGGTTCAATCAAAGTTGTTGATTTCGACGGCAATGTGCTGCTCGAGCAACCTGTTGAAGCTGGAGACATATTCCGCATGTGCCAAACAAAAGACCTGCCTATAAAAGATTGGGTCGCCTTAGCTGTCCGTCGCGCTAAAGCGACTGGTTCGCCGGCTATCTTCTGGCTCGACGAAAATCGTGCGCACGACAGAGAAATCATCAAAAAGGTAAACAAGTATTTACCGGACCACGACATTACAGGACTCGAAATAAAAATAATGAAACCGGTAGATGCAATGAAATTTACGCTAGAAAGAACCAGAAAAGGCTTGGATACAATTTCCGTTACCGGCAACGTCCTTCGTGATTACCTTACAGATTTGTTCCCAATTTTGGAACTCGGCACCAGCGCACGGATGCTTTCTATTGTTCCGCTGCTCAACGGTGGTGGATTGTTCGAAACCGGCGCGGGCGGCTCGGCTCCCAAGCATGTTCAGCAGCTTCTCAAGGAAGGTCATCTCCGCTGGGATTCGCTCGGCGAATATTGTGCGCTTGTTCCAGCATTGGAACTCGCCGCCGAAAAAACCTCGAACCCCAAAGCCAAAGCGCTTGCCGAAGCGCTCGACGAAGCCATCGGGGTTTATCTTGAAAACGGGAAACTGCCATCGCGAAAGGTCAATGAAATCGATAACCGCGGCAGCTCCTTCTATTTGGCTCTTTATTGGGCGCAGGCTCTTGCCAGCCAAGATAAAGATGCTGAAATCAAGCAACGCTTTACGCCGATTGCCGAAAAGCTCCAGACAAACGAAACGCAAATTGCCGCAGAATTATTGGCAGCCCAAGGTAAACCTGTAGATATCGGCGGATATTACCAGCCTGATTTCCAAAAAGCAAGCGCAGTTATGAGGCCAAGTCCCATATTCAATAAAATTATAGACGAAATGTTAGCTTAATAAATATCCCAGAAGTACATTCTAAGTTCCTATAAAAGCAAGGTTTTGTGGAAAACAAAGCCTTGCTTTTTTTTCAAGTATTTTTTATAGTAAGTAATATTACAGTATTCTTTTTGATTAAATCATTCGGAAAAGATATATCTGAATTGCATTGTGGTAGAATATGGCATGAAGCGTTAACAACAACATTAGCAATTTCATTTAAAATAATTGTAATATCTTA
>CAYLSY010000360.1:0-2504 GCA_964386275.1 uncultured Hyphomicrobiales bacterium | reverse complement strand
AGCCTGCCATTCGGTTGCGTCCTTAGTTCTTGCCATCGAGCTGCTCCAATGACTGAGATAGGATTTGTTTCTCGAACTCGGAGTCGATCTGCTCAAAGGGTGCCGGAGTTTCCGTACCCCTTTGGGCTTTAAATTTGTCTTCGATTTGCATTGCGCTCCAGCGGCTTTTGACCGAGCGAACCGAGCGTTCCATTATCGCCGCTATTTCCATCATCGGCTTGCCTTCGGACTGCAAACGTCGAAGCGTTGCGTTTTCTTCGTTGTCCCATGCCTTCCAAGTGCGATAATACGACGGATAAGCAATTTGTTTAACTCGCCGCTGTTCGCTGTCGTTGATGATTTTTGCCTGAAGTTCGATTATTTTGTCTTTCGAATCAATCACTTCTTTGACAAGGTCTAAATCATAATTCGAGCCGACCGGTATGCGTTCTCCGGTTCGGTGGCCGCCCTTGAGCGCCCAATCTATCACCCGCTTGCCTTCTTCGTCTGCGGAAAGCGATTCCGAAAGGTATTTCTTTGCCCATGCCCGAAACGCCTTTGCCCTCGGTTGATTCGAAAACATGGCAATTAATATTGCGCCTTCCTTGAAAAACACGACTGATTCTTTGTCTCCGGTAACCGTAACCAAATTGGTTACGGTATAATCCTCGCCTTCGACAAATTCGTCATAGTTGCGATTAAGTATTTTATTAATCGCGATTCGTGGCTCTGAATAATCAAGAGCCAGTCCGAGTTGCTCGGCTGTTAAAGCCGGCTTGCCGTCGATTTCGACGATGTTCATTTCGGCTTCGCCGAATTTCATTAATTGGTTCATAAAAACCCTTTCAATAAAAAAGCCACAATCGCATTGTCGTTAGGTTGTTAAGAGCTAACCCGGAGGCGTCGCCGCTACTCCACAGTGCAATTATGGCTAATTGTTTTTTTTGGTTTTTAAACGCAAAATCGCTTTAACGGAAGCGATATTGCCGCTCTTAACTTTTAACAGCGGCAACTTATAAATTTTTGCATTTATTTCCAAATTATTTTTTTAATAAGTTATTTAATTCTGTAGCCCGTCAGGCTTTCTGTGTTCGAGTGCCATTTGCCGGAATAATACATTCGCACAGTAATCGAACCGGAAATATTATCTCCGCTACGGTTTATCGAAATACTGTTTTCATAATCAATTCCGCCGTAAGTCGTTTCGTTTGTACCGGAAAACTTTGTGCTTGTGCCACTTCCATTATATGTTTCACCGCAAAACGACATGTAATCCGATCCGGCATCAATTGTGCAGGTTTCCGTTTCGTCGTCCACGGTAATTCTCCATTGTCCGTTGAAACCGGCTGCAACGTCCGTCGAACTATCCGAACAAGAGGCTACAAAGAAAAATAACAAAACTATAAAAGCAATAATTTTTTTCATAAAAACCTCTGAAAAAGTGAATAAAAAAAGTGGGATTAAGAATCCAAGTCGATTTCGAACACGATGTCGGCGCCATTGGCGTGATCAGCCTTCAGTTTTTTGAAATTGAACAGCATGTTGCCAAGCTTGGCAGCATAGCCGACGGTAAAATTGTGGAATTCCTTGCCACAGCCCGGACACACATTCTCGATGGATTTTATATGTTGCGAACTGTAAACGTTAACCGAGGTCTGCTCGCCGCAGTTTGTGCAGACAAGGCGAATCGACTTGATTTCGTCGATGTCGGCGGATAATGTTTTTTTCATGGTAATCATAATGTTTTGTTTATAAAAAGTGAGTAACAGCAAATTAGTAAATTTAGTAATACCAGTCAATTGTCAAAATTTTGCCGATGTCGGCAAAATGGTCAATCTTCTTCCAATTCGCCGTAAAACAAATAACTGACGAACTCCCTGATTCCTTCTCTTGTAAAGCCGAGCTTTTTGACAAGTCTTTCATAGTCGGATATTTTAATCTGACTTAAATCCGAAAGCGCGCTCAGCTCGCCGACGAACATATACCTCGATTCGAGCGGCATGTTGTTCCGAAGCCCTTTTTCGAGCCTTTGCTCGACGTCTTTTAATTTTGTGTAAGCCATAATTATTCCCTTTCTTTTTTAATGATTTGTCTGTCTTGAATATACCAAATTTCGTTGATATTTGACAAATGCAACTTAAAATATCTTGCAATTCCGTCTTCAATCGCCTGCGAGGCGACTTTCTTTTGGATATTCAAAATCGCTCGCTCGGCGTTTTGCCTCGATGCCTTGCGCAAAACCTCGCGAACGCGTCCGGTTTCGTTGCCGTCTTTGGTTTTGTTTGTAATAGTCTTGATTTCCGAGCGAACGCCGCCAACCAATGCGTCGCAGCTTTTTCGGGTTTCAACCGGTTTCAAAAAATGAACGCTGTTGCCGTGTATCGATAGAATTTCGAGCGCTTCCGTTTCATTTTCATCCGGCGTTGCGCCATCGTCGATTTTAACCGTTCCGGGCGCAACAGGAGTCCACCGGTGGCGGCAATTATAGCCGCCTCCGAAATACATAACAGGCAAGCCCTGCCCGT
>CAYLSY010000359.1:0-2507 GCA_964386275.1 uncultured Hyphomicrobiales bacterium | reverse complement strand
AGACATTAGGCTTGCGCGCCGTGACGCCGGATACAAAATCAACGGAGCGCTTCAAGTCTTAGAGGTGGATATTCCAGACGAAGCTCTGCCCGAAAAATTCGACAATCCAAAAAAGGGCAGATAATGGATTTCGAAAAGCTCGAAGGCTGCTCAATTGAGCAAATCCACAAGACCGCAGTCGGATGGCAGCAACTGAATTGCGAGTACATAGCGCTTATGCTCGATTGCTATGCGCGCGGAAAATTCGGTAACAAGCGCTGGGCCGAATATTGCGAAAGGCGAAAAATCGAAAAACAACATTTATTGTTTATAAATAGGGCTGGCGGCGGCGTTTTGGAAGGTTCGCCGTGTAATTAACTGACTCCGCCAGCCCTATATTTAACGCGTTCCAAATATAAGGAAAAATCATGGAAAATCCCCCTGCCCCCTTTAATAAAGGGGGAAAGTCGAAAGAACTGGAACTACTACGGTTTATCCGCGACGAATGTCCCGATGTTGCTCGAATGAAGCGGCAACTTACTGCCGATGAAGCCGAGCAACTGCTTGCCGAGTATCCACTTGCCGACATTAAGGCGCAATTGCAAAAAATGGAAAACTGGCGCGACATTCACAAAAACAAATCGGTATTTCTGACTATCAAAAAATGGTTCGAAATGGACATTAAAAAAGGCTTTTATAAGCCACAAAAAAACACTAGGCCCGCGGAACAGCCGAGCGCAATTAAAGAGTTTTTCAAGCGATTCGAACCCGGAAGCCGCGTGCAGGTCAACAACACAATCTACGAGGTCTGTGAAAGCGGATTTCTGCGAAACACGCAAACAAACGCGATGCTGCCGATTGCGCAAGCGTCGCGCATTTCAAACATAAAAAGAGTGGAGTAAAAAAATGAAATCAACAACAATGACGGCAGACAAAAAGTACCCGAAACCCGGCAAGCTGGAAACCATGTCGATGATGTCGGAATACGAAAAGAAAATCGCAGAGGCACTTGCGCTTCAAGGCGCTATTGACAACAAAAAAGAGCGACTTGACGAAATCAAGCAGTTCTTTGCCGACGAAGTTAGTTCCGGAAAAATCAGCGACAAAACGCTCGCAACAAGCGTCGGCACTATGATTTACACAACAAGCAACAGCTATTCGGTCAAGCCGGAAAACATCGATGTTTTGAAAAAGATATTCAAAACGACATACGGGCAATTTGTTGACGAAAAGCTTTCGTTCGGCTGTACCGCAAAGCTAAAAAAGCTGCTTTCCGACGGCGATTTCAAACAAATTGAAGCTGTTCGAGAGGCTGTGAGCATCAAAGAATCTGTGTCTGTCAAATTTAAAGCGGTATCGGCGAACTAACATGGAAACGAGCGAGCAATATAGAGCTAAGCTCAATCGCGATTTATACCTTGCGGCGCGCGACTGCCTGAACCCTTCGTATCGCAACGACGGGCAGGCGGTTCGCGCTAAGCGGGATTACGCTTGCGAGCAGCTTTGCGGCAAGCCTTACGACGAGCTTAATATAAGTCAGCTGCTCGATGTGATTAACGAGCTGAAGCGTCAGCATGGCGAAAAAGTTAAGCAATACGCATCGTCGCGACAAATAAACACGCTGCATTTTTACGGACTCGCCTGCGCGCTTACCTATTGTGACTTTGCCGGACTGACTCTGACTTTCGGCGCCGACATCAATGGCAGGCGCGATGGAATCGAAGGCGAAAACCTAAGGATTTGGCTGCGCAATAAATTCGATAAAAAAGAAAAAATGCCTGCAAATTGCGTGCAGTGGCTATTTCGAAAGTGGCTCAACCCGACCGCAAATAAATACTTGGTCGAAGGCGAACACAGGAAAGCCGCGCGCAACGCGGAATCGCTTTATTACGAATCGCTTTCGATCGAGGAAGCGCAATACTTAATATCACGATTCAAACAGATGTTTTCGAACCTGCAGCATCGAACCGCAGGAGCAGCCGTAGCGGATGATGCTGCAAAGAATTAAGCTAATTGTAATGATTTTTATTACCTTTTCTATTACGAAGTTTTATTAATAATATTACCTATAGACATGAAAGAAAAAATTGAAATGATTGATGTCGCGCTCATCGTCGAGCATCCGCGTGAGCGCGAACTTTACGGCGAGCCGATCGCCGACGACGAACTCGTCGATTCGATTCGCCATCGCGGAATAGTTGTGCCGCTCATCGTAACTAAAAACAACTTTTACGACATTGATTTACTTGGCGGCGTGTTGGCTGTTGCGGGGCATCGCCGTAGATTCGGGGCGATAAAGGCGGGACTGGAGAAAATACCTTGCATTATTCGCAAGTACAATACCGTCGAAGAACTCGAAGCCGATATGATAATATCGAACCGCCAACGCAAGAAAGAACCGCGAATTTTGAAGGCTGAAATGGATAGACTTTTAGCGTTGTACGAAACAGAATCTTTGGCAAAAAGTAAGTTGTTGGTAGAAAAAGAAATACAAGCATCGAGGCTGACCTTACACAAACTTAATAAAA
>CAYLSY010000358.1:0-2516 GCA_964386275.1 uncultured Hyphomicrobiales bacterium | reverse complement strand
ACGCAGCGAGTATATGGCTCGAATAAACCGAGCTATTGATTTTATTGATAGAAATTTAAGCGAAGAGCTAAGTTTGGAGCAAATTGCCTCGATTGCAGCTTTTTCGCCCTATCATTTTCATCGCATATTTCGGGCTATAGTAGGCGAGCCGCTATTCCAGTTCATAAGGCGTCTGCGTTTGGAAAAAGCGGTTATGTATTTATGCGCCGACCTCAATAAACCTATCACAGAAATCGCCTACGATTGCGGGTTTTCGAACTTGTCGGCATTTTCGCGCGCATTTTCAGATTTTTATGGTAAAAGCCCTAATGAGTGGCGCTCAGAGTGCATTTCAGGTATTAGCAAGAACGGCACAATGAATAGCAATGATAGCAAATCTCTTAGCAACGTCGAGCAAGTTGAAGATAAAGTTCCTGACTATTTTTGTAATGTAATAGGTTTTTCATCACAAAATTTAGTTTGGAGAGTAACAATGAACTCAAAAGCAACATCCGACAAAAGCGAATTAACCGCCGAAGTCGAAGTGAAACATTTTCCTGCAACCACGGTGGCTTATGTGCGCTATATCGGCAATTACAAGGGCAATTCAGCAGTTTTTGCCGACTTGTTCGGAAAACTATGCCGATGGGCAGGTCCTCGCGGATTGATAAATCGACCGGGCGCTCAATTTTTATCGGCATACCATGACGACCCGAACGTTACCGACGAAGATAAACTCCGCGTCAGCGTTTGCCTTAGTGTGCCTGAAGATACTAAAGTTGAAGGAGAAATCGGCAAAATGGTAATTCCCGAAGGCAAATACGCTGTTGCTCATTTCGAAATTTTACCACATCAATACGGAGACGCTTGGAACGCACTTTGCGGCGCATGGCTGCCAGAAAGTGGCTATCAGCCCGACGATGGTCCCAGCTTCGAGTTGTATCTGAACGACCCCAATCAACATCCCGAAGGAAAGCATATCGTCGATATTTATTTTCCGGTGAAACCCATGTAAATGATTTATTTGAACCGGCGTTCGATACTGGCGCCGGTTCAAATTACTTACCTCTTTCGTTTCCCCATATCAGTTTATGTAACTGCAACTGCAAATGGGCGTCCAGACAGTCTTTTAGCATCCAAGCGGCAATTTCGTCAGGTTTCAGTAACGATGTTACAGGCGAAAATATAATGTTGCCGGCTTTTTCATCAAGTCCGTATTCTTGAATAATTGATTTTGCCCATTCGTAATCGATTTTTGATGCCACAACAAATTTAATTTCATCATTTTTATTTATTGAAGCAACATTATCGAAACGGTTGAATTCAGACATGTTAGAATCGGGACATTTGAAATCAATTATTTTTATTACTCTTGGGTCTACTTCGGATATATCTTCGCAGCCATTGGTTTCGAGCGTAACAATGAATCCTTCATTGCATAAAGTATTCAGCAATTGCAAAGTGTTTGCATGCGAAAGCGGCTCTCCACCAGTAACACAAACCCGTTTGCAATTAAAGGACTTAACTTTTTTAATAATATCCTGTATTGTCATTTGCATGCTTTGGCCATTGTAGTCGCGGGCATATGGAGTATCGCACCAAGAGCAATGCAGCGGGCAACCCTGCAACCGCAAAAAAACAAAAGGCAATCCTGCAAAGCTCGATTCACCTTGCAAAGAATAGAATATTTCAGAAACATTCAACTGTGTATCTATCTTGTTCATAATTATAGCTTTAGTATGATAATTAAATGAATATCTTAATTCATATAATGAATTTTTAGGAAATACAATTTATAAAATTTTTGGTAAAATTTGAAATTTTCCGTATTTTTGTATGCTTCCTTAGCTCAGCCGGCTAGAGCATCTGACTCTTAATCAGAGGGTCGAGGGTTCGAGTCCCTCAGGAAGCACAAAAGATAAAAATAAAGCGCTTAAGAGATTTTTCCTAAGCGCTTTTTTAATAGCTCCATCATAATTTCGTCATAGTTTTCTATGGAAGCAATTGAAGATATATTTGCGTTATCTGGATTGAAGTGATCTGCCCCCAGAAAATTGCACATAAAGTTAAGACATTACGGCATTAAATTCAAATTCTGTAGGCGATAAATAATTCAAGCTCGAATGTCTTCGCCTGCGATTATAGAATCCTTCGATATACTCAAACAAGTTCAGCTCTGCCTCTTGCCTCGTTTGATACTGCTCGAAATGTTCAGTCGTAAGCCTGTCAGATAGCTCCCATGCGACGATTTTGCGCGAAAACAAGTCAAGTATCGACGAAAGATAGAGCCAGCCTTGTCGTGTCCAAATATATGTAATTCCTACTTCTTTTACTTGATTTGAACTCCTTGCTGTAGACTTTTCTTGACGCTTTTGTCCCCATAATCATATCTCCTATAATTCTGATACACTTAGTTAATCAAATTCCATGCCTTAACTATGTGTGCTCGTTTCAGGGACAGTTCATATATCAATCAATAGTTTTACCTACAAATTACAAAACTCTCAGTTGCAGAATTGAAATTGAGCCAGTCGGCA
>CAYLSY010000357.1:0-2522 GCA_964386275.1 uncultured Hyphomicrobiales bacterium | reverse complement strand
ACTGATAAATCCAGAATATATGGAAACGTCAAATAGCGGCGCATACCAATTGCATATCACATTGACCCGACGGATTTCGATTACGATTGGCGCATTGGGCTGCTGCACTTTCGAGCGGGGTAAATATATCTATACCGGCTCTGCAATGAAGAACCTGCGCCAAAGGGTTAACGTCATACCCGCAAAGAGAAAAAACTCCACTGGCATATCGACTTCCTGCTAAATAATCCTTCCGCAGTGCTTAAAAAAGTAGTAATTTTCGAATCTACCGAAAAAATTGAATGCCGATTGAATCAAAAATTGCTCAATAGCGGCGGTTGGACAGCTCCTATTGCTGGTTTCGGTTCATCGGACTGTAAAAAATGTCCTGCGCATTTACTTAAGAAAATACGATAAACATTAAGTATTTAACTTAAAATACAATAACATAAGGCGAATATCGTTTCTTCAATTATATGAAAAAAATGTAAATCAAGTATTGATATCCACAAAAATGTCATTCCCGTTAGAACGGGAATTCCCTGCAATAGCGGGTATTAATATTTCCACTATCGTCGAAATGACAATTAGCAAAACCTTATAACCAAAAAAAAAATATTGTCATTCGTGCTATCAAATTTAAGTTAAACCAACTATTAAAGTTGCATAAGCATTTTCACAGCTATATCCAATGAAAGATACAACTCAGATAGGCGAGCTTTACCCTTCGTCGGGCTTCGGAATAAGCGGCAGCAATTCCTATAAAACTACAAGCACACCACTGCAGGCAAAGCCTCAGGTATCCAAACTTCGAACCGGCGAAATTATACAAGGCACGATTCTGGAAAGCTATCCCGAGCAAACAGCGCTCGTCAGGCTTCCAATTGGGGACTTACGCGCCGTGCTAACTGGTAAATTAAACAAAGGCGATACTTTGTTTTTCAAAGTAATGCAGACATCGCCGGGATTAGTATTAAGGGTGTATTCGCTTAATTCGGTGGTTAATGGCGAAGTTTTATCGCCTGATACTATACTTCGTATATTAAATTTGCCAATAACGCCGCTTTCTTTGCGCCTTGCGGAGTATCTATCTAACAGAAATTTGATTTTACAGGATGAAGCTGCAACGATGCTTCGATGCCTAATTAAAATCCATCCCGACTTGGTAGAAGAAACAGATATTGATACGACTTTTTCGGCGCTGTCGATTATCAATTCTTTAGGAGTTGAGCCAAATGAGAAGCTGATTCGAAAACTGTTACCTGCATTGAAAAACTCAAGGCAGCTCGATGGGCTGTTGACTAAACTACTTGAAGCAATAGCTTCCGGCGATACAAGCTCTAATAATGCCGCGGCAGAACAAATTTACAGGCTGGATGAAACTCATCCGGCTCATAGCAAAATTCTGTTGCTTCTACCAACAATATCTTCATTTCGAGGCAGTCCTACATTCAATGCTATTGACGAATGTCTTCGCTCGCTATCGGTTTCATATTTGCATGCATCGTATGCAAAACAGCTATTAAATGCATTCGAAAGCGTCTTGTATTCATCCCATCTTTTAAATTTTTTATCTGAAATTTTCGGTACAAATCAATACTATTTTGCCTTAATTATTTACCGTGGAAGGATTTTGCTCCGCAGAATCATTAACGACAGGAAAAATGAACACAAGCGTAAAAAAAACAATCGATTGCTCGGCAAGGAGTTCAATATAGATTTATTCATCGACGACGAGGATATCGACGAAAATTATGCTATCGAACCACAACAGGCTCAATTGCTTGAGGAATACTCGAAGGCGGTAAAACTCTCTGTCGCTAAAAGAGATAATGATTATAAAAAGCTTATGGATGGATTCTTCGGAAAAGGTATCATCGACATTCCTGAAGAACCATTAGGAAGGACGAGGCAAGGCGTTTCCGTTGTTGTCTGAAAACATACAGTTTATTTTGATTCCCTCTTTTTTATTGTTTTAATCGAAAAGCCGGGTATATCAATCCTTTTGTTCAATAATTCCTTCTCAATCAAATCAGCATTCAGTAAGATACTGTATTGCAATCGATTATCGAGATTGCCCAAAATTCTGTATGCCTCCTGAATCTCAAAAAAATGCTCCATTTCCTCCGTGGTTCGTTGGCTGACATCGGGATGAAACTGCCTAACGAGCTTTCTATAGGCGACTTTAATTTCTTGTGTTGACGCTGTGCGTTCAACACCAAGAATTTTATAATAATCTTTGACGATAACTTTCATATTCTCAAATAGATAACATTATTTTCTTCATAGGAATCGGCATGAGTCATCCGGTTCGCTCGGTATTCTTCGTTGTCTGAGCCGGGATTGTCTAATAGTTGGTATTTTCGATTTTCCCGAATAATTCATAATTAGGTGGCGGTTGCCACTATTCAAGCGTAAACAATGTGTATTTAAAAAACAAAGTGTATAATTTTAATAATTTCATTATTCTTTTTAAGATAAATACATGAAAAAGCAAATTAGCAACAGATTTCCATGAAAACAAAAGATTTTTTTTCTGTTAC
>CAYLSY010000356.1:0-2546 GCA_964386275.1 uncultured Hyphomicrobiales bacterium | reverse complement strand
GTCCTGTAAGAGTATAATTACAGGGCTTTTTTTTAAAAAAAGTTCTTAAAGCGCTTCTTCGAAAATCCTTCCATCCTTCTTTTCCGAAAATTCGATTACTTTGGGTTCGGTTCTAATCACACTTCGGCTAAGCTTTGATTTTAGCACCAAACCCTCTAACGAGGTGCAGCGGCTCAAAGCAACATAAACTTGCCCGGGCGAAAACGAAGCACTCAAATCGGCAATAACGTTATCGAAAGTCAAGCCCTGACATTTATGTACAGTTACAGCCCATGCCAGTTTCAAAGGGAATTGTGTAAATTCGCCGATAGTATCCTCTTCGATTTTCTTTTCGCGAGAGTTCCATGAATACTTGATATTGTTCCATGTGTGTCTTTTTACTTCAACCTCGTCGCCGTTAGGAAATGCAACAGTAATCAAGTCCTTGTCAAGATTTTTAATAATTCCGATTTTACCGTTGAAGTATTTTTTATCAGGGTCATTTTTGATAAACATAATTTGGGCGCCGATTTTCATCTTCAATACTTTTTCCGTCGGCATCATTATTTCGGGAAATTCGCCTAATTCGATTGATTCATATTCAAATAGCGGAGATGATAACTCATTGAGTTTTCTTCTGTTCGTTTCGTCGACGATTCTGTTATGTGTCGCAATTGTAATATAATTCAAATTGTCGTTCTTGAAAACCGCCGGCATAAAGCGGCTGTTGAGCAAATCCATATCGCTTTGCGTAACTTGATTTGTTCGGATGTTATTGAGCAGGTCAATAAACACCTTGTCGTTTTGCCTGTATATCTTCTTCAGTTCAATATATCGGGGCATTCGGCTTTTTATGACATGAGAGCTGAAGAAAAACGGAGTATCATAAAAATCTTTGAGCAAGTCCCAGTGTTCGTTCGAAGCAATTGGCGGCAGTTGGAATGCGTCGCCAATCAACACAACCTGAACCCCGCCAAACGGCTCGTGTTCGCGCTCTCGGAATACTCTAAGCAATCGGTCGACAACATCGAGCAAATCGCATCGAACCATCGATACTTCATCGATAATAAGCAATTCCATTCCAAGAATTAAGTTCTTGTGTCCTTTTTTATATTTAAAATTATCGAAAATCGTGCTTCTATCCTCATCATCTGGCTCGGGTTTGGTTCGCAGCCGAAAATCATTCGGCAAATAAATACTCGGCGCTATTTTAAAAAAAGAATGAATTGTTTGTCCTCCGGCATTAAGTGCGGCAACGCCTGTAGGAGCAAGAATAACGGTCTTTTTCTCTGTTGTTTGCTTGATATATTTCAGGAAAGTAGTTTTACCTGAACCAGCTTTGCCAGTTAAATACAACGATTCGTTGGTTTTCTCAACTAAATCGGCGGCAAGGTTGAATTCCTCGTTGTTCGGGTCAATTGTAATATTTTCGACTTTAGCTCTTGAATTCATTTCTATCATTCTTGATTGCTATCACCATTGAAAAAAGCCTACAAATCTTGAATTCTGGTCTTATTCACTGAGGGTATCACTATCATTTCACTTCATACTATTTTATACAATCTTTAATTCTTTCGAGTATTCCGGGTAATTCTTCGTCGATTGTCGAGTTTTGCAACCTTGCGCCAGCAGCTTGCAAATGACCGCCACCGCCGTAATATGCGGCAACTTGCCTAACGTTATACCCTTCTTTTGCACGGAAAGATACTCGGATTTCGTTGCGTTCCTCGATTTCAGCCATCAGTATTCCGACCTTGACGCCACGTAAAATCAAGAGTTCTTCGGCGAAATTTTCCATGTCTTCTTCGACTGCGCCGCATTGTTCAAAAGACTCCTTGTATAGTTTCATTACAACGAGTTTCCCATCGAAGTATGTTTCCATTGTCGAAAAGCCCAATCCAAGCAGTTTTAGCGATGGCAGCGACATTGTGCAGTAAACCTCGTCGAATTCCATGCTCGGATTTGCTCCTAGGCGAACTAGATGCGCTGCAATAGACAGTATTTCCTCGTTTGTATTTGAAAACCTGAATCCGCCGGTGTCGGTCATTATTCCGCAGTAAAGGCAAATGGCAATATCTGTATTTAGCGCTGGAGCGGCGTTTGCAGTCATCAACTTGTAGAGTATTTCAGCCGTTGCGGCTGCATGGGTGTCGATTATATTGATGTCTGCAAAATCCAAAGGCTCGATATGGTGGTCGATTAATATTTTCTGTGCTTTCGAATCGGTAAAAGCTTTTTCAATCGACTTTAATCGGCGGCAATCGTTCAAATCAAGTACGATAAGCAAGTCGGCAGATTGAAAAGCCGGATAATGCTCTTCGGTGTAAGTAATAATTTCATCGGCGCCGGGCAGGAACTTCAAGTATCCAGCCAAAGCTCCGTGAATAATAATTTGCGGGTTCTTGTTCAATAGCTTCAGATAATGGGTCAATCCAAGAGCTGAACCGATTGCGTCGCCGTCGGGATTAACATGCGTTAGAATAATGATGGATTTGGATTTTTCGATTGTTACTCGGAAAATTTCTGCTGTATTTTTATCATCCGGTGATAGTATCGTCATTTTAATT
>CAYLSY010000355.1:0-2548 GCA_964386275.1 uncultured Hyphomicrobiales bacterium | reverse complement strand
CGACACCGTTAGAAATCTTGCGGACACGGAAAGTTTGATTGACACCAGATCCACGGCGAGTGATAACAATACCTTTGAAGTTCTGGATTCTTTCCTTTTCGCCTTCAACTACTCTAACGGCAACATTGACAGTGTCGCCGGGGACGAAATCGGGAATTTCGACGTAATTTTCGCCGTCTTTTTGTTTCCGAGCGTTTACGGCACGCTCTTTAATCATATTGTTTACTAAATCTAACTTGTTCATTTTCTTACTCCTAAAAACATAGAATACAAAAATAACAGTATTCTGCGAATTATCCAAATGATTTCTTCTTTAAATATTAATAAAAAAAGCTGCATGCAATATTACAAGCAGCTTCAATTTTAAATTTGAAGAATAATTAGCTATTTATTAATTGTAGAAAAGCGTTTGGATTTTGATTTGCCTGAGCCAGCGAAGTAAGCGAAGCTTGTTGCAGAAACTGGGATTTTATCAAGTTTAGCTGTTCTTTAGCAACATCGGCGTCTTCAAGCCGAGAAATAGCCGTATTGTAGTTGGTGATTTGCCCTTTGAGCAGTTCTTCCTGCGAAGTCATACGGTTCGAAATACCTCCGATAAATGAAGCTACTTTGTTGACATTATTAAGAGCATTAGCAAGGCTTGAGATTGTTGTGCTGATGCGGTCGATGCTGAAAACCCCGAGGTCATCGGCTGTAACATGGTTAAAATCTTCAAGGTTAAGGCCGGTAACCCCGCCGAAAATATTCGTTGACAGCGCATTGACATTGAAGTTTCGACTATCAACGTTATAATCGGCATTTGATGTAGTTAAATCCAAAGCTATGGACAACAAAGTATTATTCGCTGTGATACCGATTAGAAAAGAGACAGAAAAAGAGCCATCCAGCAGCTGTTGTCCACCGAAAACGGTTGAATCCACAACAGTTTGAATTTGCTGCGAAAGTCGATATGCAGCTTTTGCCAAAGCAACTTTCTCATCAGTGCCTAAAGCGCCGGACGACGCATTTGCCGTTGAATCCTTAATAGTGGTCAACAATGTATTAATGTTATCTAATGCGTCTTGGACAATATTAGTCGTGTTTAATGCATCGCCGACAAGATTCAATGCCGAGCGCAAGGCGCCGTTTCTTGCTTGAAGAGCTCTGGAGGTAATATAACCGGCAACGTCGTCTGCTGCGCTGTTAATCCTTTTTCCTGTCGATAATCTCAGCTGACGCAATGACACATCCCGCGAAGAAGCGTCGAGAGCATTATAGGCATTTTCCGCTGGAATATTTGTTCTTATTCTTGAAGTTCCACCAACTGCGAATGGCATATATCACCTAAAGAAAAATCATATTTAAAATATGCACATGCAAAAAAAATCATTTTATTTACCTCTGAAAGATGGCAACCGCCACCTTTCAGAGGCTTAAATTAAGAACTTATAATACTTTCCTGAAAGTATCAACTGCAAACAAATCCATGTTATCCTTGTATTAGCTGCAAGAATGATTGCGGATTTTGGTTAGCCTGTGCCAAAGAGACAAGTGATGATTGCTGCAAGAATTGAGCTTTAATCAATTCGAGTTGTTCTTTGGCGACATCGGAATCTTCGATGCGTGATATAGCGGCATTATAATTAACGATTTGCCCTTTGAGCAAGTCCTCTTGCGAATTTAAACGATTCACTATACCACCGAGATATGAAGCGACTTTGTTTACGTTATTCAATGCCGTAGCCAAACTTGTTAGAGTTAGAGACATGCGGGAATTATCAAATATACCCAAATCCGTTGAGGAGACATTGTTGAATTCACGTAAATCAAGTCCGGTTACTCCGGCAAAGTCTACAACATTTAATGCATTAACATTGAAATAGTATGTGTCGATATTGAAATCGGGATTGCTTGTAGTCAAATCTATTCCAATGGTTATTAAAGAATTCGCTGCAGTGGTGCCTATAACGAAATCTACAGAAAAAGCCCCAGTAAGAAGTTGTTGTCCTCCGAATACCGTCGAATCGACAACAGTTTGGATTTGTTGCACCATTCGATATGCTGCTTTAGCCAATGCAACACACTCATCCGTGCCTTGAGCGCCAGAGGATGCGGTAGCAGTAGAATCTTTAATTGTTGTTAGCAAACTGTTTATATTATCCAAGGAATCCATTAGGATATTAGCAACGTTCGAAGCATCGCCGACAGCGTTCAACGCCGCTTTTAATGCGCCATTGCGGGCTTGCAATGCTCTCGAAGTGATGTAACCGGCAACATCGTCGCCGGCATTGTTGATACGTTTTCCAGTAGACAGACGCAATTGCCTTAGTGATATATTCTTGTTTGCAGAATCCAAGGCATTATAGGCATTCTCGGCAGGCGTATTCGACCTGATGCGCGCATTTCCTCCAACGGCAAATGGCATGTTTCACCTCCATGTGAAATAACTAATAATTTTATTAATTGGAAATCCATTTCTTCTTAATGATTGTTCTTTATAGTTTGAACAATCTTTTTTTTTTCGCACATAAGTGCGCCGCATAAGCAGGGTGTTGGACAAAAAGCTTCG
>CAYLSY010000354.1:0-2561 GCA_964386275.1 uncultured Hyphomicrobiales bacterium | reverse complement strand
TTTGTTTTGTAAGAGATGTATCCCCAACTCCCCATTGCTATCGGTGCAAAGCGCTAAACAAATATAGATGTTACCATGTGAATACTTCATTTTTTGTTGAATTCCAAAAAATTCAAGTAATAAAATGATAGACAAGCAAATCATTAGTCGGATAGAAAAAAAAGCGGATGCCAAAATTAATACCATATTTTTATTAAACTTATGAGTAAAAATCCTGATTTGCATTAACATATTCCATTTTTAAAAAGTTAGAATTGTTTAAAAGCTTAGAATTATTAATGAAATTATTACAATATTTTTTCCCCAAAACACTCTTATATCAATTGAATTATAGTAATTTTTGGAGATAAAATGCCAACAATCGCAATTTTCGGAAGTTCTGAATGCCGTGCTGGCTCTTTTGAATACGACACGGCTGAATTAATAGGTAGCGGTTTGGCTGGGCAGGGTTTCGACATCGTAACCGGCGGACACGGCGGAGTTATGGAAGCAGCCTTAAAAGGCGCATCGCGTTTTTGTGTTGACAGAATAGGCGTAACAACACATTATTTTCAAGTTAAACCTCCGAATGCTTATGTTGAAAAGCACATCATAAAAGATACTTACTTAGACAGGCTCTTCGAATTGGTCGATATTGCAGACGGATACGTTGTATTGCCCGGTGGCACCGGCACTTTGCTCGAGCTGGCTATGGTTTGGGCGCTAAAGGAGCGTTCGATTATCAGCGGCAAGCCAATTGTATGCTGTGGCGAACAGTGGTTCGAAGTAATGCAGACGATGAGCTTTTATTCCGAAAAAATTCTAAACAATTCGAGCTTAGTCGTTAATGCAGAAAACGCAAATCAGGCTGTGGAGGCTATTGTAGGATTTTTTGTAAGTAGTAATGGGACAAATCATTAATAGAATAAAACGTATTGCAAAGGCTTATGCTATAAATGATGCAGATGCCGATAGCCTTCGTCGGGCTGAGCAAATCATCGGTTCCGAAGATGAAGAGCTGAAGCGGATAATCGACGAATTGAACTCGGAAAAGACGCATTTTCGTAAGAGTTCGAATGAAGCAACGAGCAATACCTATCAAAATAGAAACCAAAACCGGAATAACCGCACTAATGCTTCATGGATTGGTAACTTAGAATATACAAAAGCGTGTTCAATAATCGGAGTTGCAATTGATGCAACTCCTAATTCGATAAAAGCAGCTTATAAAAGGAAAATAAAGGAATATCATCCCGACGTTTTTCATAATGCCAGCGAAAAAGCAAGAGCTGAGGCTACTCAAAAAACTGCTGAAATAAATAAAGCATATGATTTAATTAAAAAGACAAGAAATTTTGCATAGGTTACTATGGACTGGAAGATTATAATTAAGCAATCAATTATTATTATCATTGTATCATTAGCGCTGGCTTTGCTTTTTTATTTATACACCGATAAACGGATTCCATTGATTTTCGAGAAAAAACAGATTGAGGAGGTATCGGACTCTTCATTGGAAACACTATTAGGCATTCATACTGATACGACGCAGCAGATTAATTCGATGCAAACAGTAAAAGCATTTGTTGATACTTTAAGTGTAGAAAAGAAAATTGACACAACTGGTAATACAAATACAAAAACACATGATAATTTGCCTTTAAGCGCAGATGAAGTTAAAACAATAACATACACTCAATTATTGAAGTACCTAAATAATCCAAACATTATACTCATTGATGCCAGAGACCCAGAATCTTTCGCAAAAGGAAAAATCGGTAATGCCATCAACCTCTTCCCTGAAGCACCGAACCTTGAACAAAACTATTATCCGAAAATCGATAAACTCGACCGCAACAAGCTGATTATTGTCTATTGCAATGGAGTGGAATGCGACCTGGGGCATATGGTGCTGAAAGACCTGATTATTGCCGGTTTTCAAAAGATGCTGCTCTATGTCGGCGGTTGGGATGAGTGGGAATTAAAGCAGAAAGAGAGCAAAAATTGAACTGCACTCTTATCATTCCTTCCGGCGGTAGTGGTAGGCGCTTCGGTGCCACGCAGCCGAAGCAGTTTACCGAACTTGCTGGCATACCGATAATCATTCGAACTTTGAAGATTTTCGAATCTATCGATGAAATTTCAAACCTCATAATACCCTCAATTCCTGAGTATTTCGATTTGACGCGGCGATTAATCGAGCAATACGGTATTAAAAAGCCGATTGTGATAATTGAAGGCGGCGCCGAAAGGCAGGATTCTGTTTATAACGCCTTGCAAATGTTATCTGTCGCGGATTCGGATATTGTTCTGATACATGATGCCGTTCGTTGTCTTGCAACAGATACTTTAGTAAAAAATTTAATTTCAGTTGCAAACAAGTATGGCGCTGCTATTCCAGGTATTGAGCCTAATGATACAATCAAACTAATTGACTTAAGCAGCGCTGCAATAGAAACAATTGAACGCAGGAAATTGCGTGCCATTCAAACTCCGCAGGTATTTCGTACGGAAATTATTATTGAGTCATATAAAAAAGCAAATGCCGAAGGTTTTTATTCAACAGATGATGCAGCTTTAGC
>CAYLSY010000353.1:0-2608 GCA_964386275.1 uncultured Hyphomicrobiales bacterium | reverse complement strand
CAAACCACCTAAAGATCTGAAAATCGGTCCTAATTCCGTGAAGCCGAGCAAGCATTGGCCAAAAGGACGGAAACCGCCTAATTTTTCAATATTCGGGAAAGTGTATTTATAGGCAATACCGACCCAATAAATCATTGGGTTCTGCTCAACTTCAAATGTTCTTTCTCCGTCGTTATGAGTGAACCTCTGCCCGAATGGCTCTTGACCTGCTTCAATACCAAATGAATGATTGTTGCTGTTAATCATAAACAGACCGATGCTCAAGTTGGCAAAGAGTTTGTTGTTGTCAGTCGGCTGAGCAATATTGGGAAATGAATAGCCGGAAATACCTCTCATTGTAATATTGAAATTATCACCGCCCGACTTGACTGCAGATGGACTATAGAGCTGAGCAACGGGGAACGAAGCGTTTTGAATGCTTGAAGTCGGCATAGTTTCGTAAAAAGCATTCAGATTAGCAGACGCTATTTTCGCGTTGTCAATCTGATAATGCTCATAGGGTAACGACTGCTGCAAGGTCTGCTGGGCATTATATTCTTCGTTGGAAACAGGAATTTTATCAGTTATATCGACTGAAGAAGCATTATGGCTGTTTCGGTTGCGGTATTCGCCGCTGAGAAGCAGGTAGTTCAACCGCTTCCAATAATCGACGTTTTCTCCATTATTATTGAAAACAAACGGGTTATTGGTACCGGTTTCGTAAGATTTCGTAACTGCTAAGGATTTATGTTCGCCGACACGGGTGTTTTCGTAATTTTCATAATATAGGCTGACCAATCCGCCGCCAATAATGAAAAACACCAATGCGCTAACCACTGGCGCTAGAAAACGTCTGAATAATCCTGCAGAAGCAGTTTGAGCGCCATGGAATTTAACCAAATTCAAAGCATTGGTAAAGCCAAGCTTTGAAAAAACGCCAACTGTAGCGTCAACAGGAATAGCATATGCCTCTGAATCGGCTTTTATAGTATCCTTGATGTTCAGCAAATCCTTGAATTCGCTTCTCAGTTCTTCGTTTGTCGCCAATTCGGCAAATAGACTACTTTCGTGCGACGAATCAAGCTCGCCGTCGAGCAGCAGACTTAGTTGTTCCGATTCGGGACTATTGCCGTAGTACTGCATATTGGTTATATTTTATTTCTCTCTCTGAAAAAAACAGAAACGTATAAACGATTTCCGTTTGTTTTAATTGTGGTAGCTAATTATCATATTTCGAAAACTCCTTTAAAACAGGTTTGAGCAATTGCCTAATTCTTTGTTTTGCCCTATAAATTCTTATTTTAACTGTTCCCAGTGAACTTTCGGTAATATCTGCTATGTCAGTATAAGAAAATCCTTCATATTCCCTAAGAATAAACATTTCTTTGTATTCGTCGGGCAGCTGGTCGATTGCATCTTTAATCAGACCGAGCAGTTCTTCATTTTCAGTTCCGCTTTTAGATTGCAACCCATAGCATTCATCGAGCGGTATTAATTTTTTATCGCGCCTGCGATAATTAACGCATAAATTTCTGGCAATTTTGAGAAGGAACGCTGGAACATTCGTCATTTTTCTCTCTTGTTTTGCGCATTGAAAGAAACGAACGAATGTCTCTTGAAATACATCTTTGGCGTCATCCTTGTCTTGTAAAAATCTCCTGCAATAAGCGAAAACCCTTGGCGAATAACGATTATAAAGCTCGGCAAAAGCAGCTTCTGCATTCTTCTCCTCCTTGCAAAGCATATAAAAAAGCTCGGCATCGCTCAGTTGTTCCGCTTTCTTTCCCATCTACATTGTAATAACAATTGAAAATTGATTTTGTTACAGTTTATTTTGGATTTTTTTATCTAAAATAATATTCGGGACGTCTATCTTTATCAATGTCGTTGAAATCGTTAAAAGCCTTAATTCTTGTCCTCTCCGGCACTATTTCACCCTTTATTATTGCTTCGCCGAGCTGTGCCGCTTTAATGACTAAATCGCCGTTATATGAGTAAAGAGCCGATTCGCCCTTGAAGAGCAGTTCCTCGCCGTCGCGGCATTCCGAGCCGCAGCGGTTTGCGACGGCAAGATAGACCTTGTTTTCAAGCGCACGAGCTGGCATCGCCTTTTGCCAAACATCAGTAACAAGGTTCGAAGGACACACAATCAAATCAGCGCCCTTAAGTCCAAGTGTTCGTGCGGCTTCCGGGAAACGCCAGTCATAGCAAATCATTGCGCCTATACGTATATCGCGTTCTTTGTCCTCGATTACGAGAAAACCGCTGTTGCCTTCGTCGAAGCAAAACCGCTCGCGGTAAAACAAGTGAGTTTTTCGGTAATAGAACGTCAATTTTTCGTCAGGAAAAACAATTGCTGCGGTATTATAAATTTTTTCAACATCGTATTCGGCAAATCCATAAACAATAATTTTGCCAAACTGCTTTGATAAATCCTGAATTTTCCTGTTAAATTCAGAATCCTTTGCTTCGGCCATAGAAGCCGCTTCCGTGCGATTCATAAAGAAATAGCCGCTTGTGGATAATTCCGGAAATACGATAATATCAGCACTATCCTTTTCGATAAACGAGATGATTTTCTCTTGATTCTTCGTCTTTTCGAAGAGAATCGGCGAGAATTGAACAATGG
>CAYLSY010000352.1:0-2626 GCA_964386275.1 uncultured Hyphomicrobiales bacterium | reverse complement strand
AATCCTGTAGAAAAGCAGATTGTTCCGACAGCTCTTGGCAATGTGTGGGTCTATAGGGACAGTATTTTTGACCTGTCCGGTACGATTGTCGACACAATATCGGGTAAAATAACAGCTACACGGCAAGTAACAATAGGCGGTATAAATTATTCGCTTTTTACTCAGAGCGAATATGATGTGCCGGACTCGGCAGCGATTTTAATCAATATCGACAACGAATCCGACGGGCTTTATGTTTATGGTGGTAACACCGATTCAAGTCAACTGCTTTATAGGAACTTATTGCTGAAATATCCGGTTACTGCCGGCGACCAATGGCAATGCGTTTATCATTATTACAAACACGAAAACGGTTGTTTCCATCATGACACAAGTCAAGTAACATGTATCGGAACAAGTGTTGAATATATAACCCCAGCAGGTTCTTTTAGCTGTATAGAGTATATGTATCAAGTATCGCCGACTATTCAAGTTATCGAATACTATGTTCCGAATATCGGATTAATAGCGGCATTGACAAAGCTGAGCGACACTGTTTATTCAAAGCGGGAAATATTGAGTTATACTCTGTATTAAAACAAGCTGCATTTGTCAAGTTTCATTTCGCATTTCGAATAGAACACAGGAATTTGCAAACCTCTTGCTGCAACGTCGATAACGAATGATTGCAGCAAGGGGCTGTCTTCGGTCAATGTCATCGGAATTGGTTTTTGTCCGCAAGAGAAATTCTTGAAAGTTGTAATGCAAGGAACTTGAATATAAAAAGCGAGACGGCTGAAACCTACTTCGAGTCTTGTTATCATCCAGCGAGCAATCCATCCGTTGACCAAAGGACGCGGGTCGTCTTTGACCATGTGGAATTTTTCGAAACGGGTTTGGAAGCCGGAAATTAAACCTTCCATCCGATTACGCGGTTTGTTTTCGAACCGGTCTTTTAAACGACGTAAAAACATTTCAGGATTACGCAACAAATAGTCTTTGATTTTCGATTCATTAAGTGTTTTCAAATACTCGCTTAAATTCTTGTTTTTTAGTGTGTCGTAGGCTTTAAGAGCATCATTCATCAGCTTGTTGTTGATTGGCAATCTCGATAGGCAGCACTGAAGCTCTTTATCTCGAAAAGCCCTATGGTAAAAGATTCTAAGTGTGGAATAAGGAAAAACAACCTGCACAGCGTCTTCGATAATTTTTGAGCCGTTAGCCATAAATATTGGGGATGTAATACCTCGGCAATTCATTCTGTCGAGTAGTTTAATCCACATTTCGCGAGATTCGCGTGCTTCGATTTCGTAACCAAGCACAACATTCGACAAGGCATCGGCAGCCATAGCCAAATACATTGAATTGTTGGTGTTGGATTTGCAGGCGCAGGAGAAATTTCTTCCGGTGAGATAAATCATTCTCGGTTCATGCTTCGGCAGACATGCATCGAGATAATCCTCCCAATGCGGACATCCTTCGAGGAACTCACGGATTTTTTGATTAATCCTTAGCGGCGAACTTTTGTAAGCCGATACTAAATCGCGGCATGTCCTGCCGCTTAAATAGGCTTCGACAATATCTGATAGTTCGGGACGAACGGTTTCGTTCTTTTCGGCAACCCATGTTTTATTACAAATTCTGCATCTATAGCGAATATTGCCGGTGCTTGTCTTTCCATGACGAATGACCTTCGAACCATTGCAATAAATGCAGGTAGGATTATCTTTTCTACCCATAGTTTTGTGGTAATTAATTTATCTTCCCATAAGCTTGATTTCGTCTTCAAACGCAGAAGGTTCTATCCTAATCAGCCAACCTGTTTCATAAGGGTCTTGAAGGGCTTGATTGGGATTTGCCAATACATCGTAATTAACAGCTATAACCGTTCCTGAAAGCGGAGATAGCAACGTTTGTGAACGCAAATCGGCAGAGAATACTTGAAAAAATACACTTCCATGTAAAATAACATCGCCAACAGAAGGCAAATACACTGATTGAATCCTTCCGATTGAATACAAAAATGGTCTTTCAATTCCTATCGTTACACTTCCGTCTTCTTCGCGCATTATCCACGAATTTTGTCCTATTCCTATTATCGAGCTTATTCTATCTTGCCGGCTACTGTGATTGACGTTTTTTTGAGCTGCAGCATCTATAGCTGCTGAAACAATTTCTGCGGCGCGTTTGACGACCTTTTGAAGTTCATCCCGAGTAAATGGTTTTGCCAAATAATCGAATGCTCCAAGCTGCATCGCCTGAATTGCTGTGTTAATCGTTGCATAACCGGTTATCATTATCATCAGTATCGAAGGATTAATGTCTTTTACTATTTTTATGAATTCCAATCCGTCGATTTCCGGCATCATCAAGTCGGTTAATACTATTTGTGTCGAATCGCTTTTAAGTATTTCAAGAGCCTCGGCGACTGAAGTTACGGTTGTAACCGAGTATTCAGCCTCGTTTCGCAGATGCTTGCGAATACTATCGAGAACGATTTGTTCGTCATCGACTACAAGTATGTTGATTTGTTCTGCCATTAATGAATTGGAAAAAGACAATAGTAATTTCAAGGAAAATAAAAAAAAAATGTATTAATTAAAAGCATTTTTTTGTATATAAGGAGTGTTTTTTGAATAAGAATAAA
>CAYLSY010000351.1:0-2670 GCA_964386275.1 uncultured Hyphomicrobiales bacterium | reverse complement strand
CCTGGGCTGACTTGAACAGCCGACCTCACGCTTATCAGGCGTGCGCTCTAACCAAGCTGAGCTACAGGCCCCTATCTGCATTAAAAAGATGTCGTTGATAGAGAATACTAAATTACGAAGAATTTTTATTTTTACAAATTATTTTTTAAAATTTTATTTGATATTCTTTTTTTATTAAGCATTTAAAGTATTCAAACATTTTCTAAAAAATTGGAGCTTTTAAGAAAAATTGCAAGTCTTGTATTAGGAATCATTGCAATGGTTGGCGCAATCATAGGCTTTTTCCCTTGTTTGGGCTGGTTCAATTGGTTCAATTTACCGGTAGCAATTCTGGGCGTTATTCTCAGCGCAATCGCTCTTTCAAGAGACGATGGAGAATCAAGAGGCATGTGCATAACAGGCTTAATACTTAGCATCGCAGCCATTCTTATTGGCGTATTCAGGCTAATAATTGGTCTCGGAGTTGCTTAAGTTTTTTTATTTTTTACCGCTCTTGTTTTCAATCTCTTGATTTCAAATGCAAAAAACACAAGCGCAAGTGCTCCCGAACCAAAATCAGAAAGTGGGGCTGTCATCCAAATGCCGTCGAGTAAAAAAAAGTTTGGAAGAATATATAACAGAGGAATAATTATCAGTCCATTCCTCGATAACGTTAGAATAACCGACTTCCCAGCTTTGCCGATAGCTTGGAAATAGCTTGTAGTAACGATTTGGTAACCTGCAAGAGGCATCGCCATAATCAAAATACGCATGGCGTGCACTCCATTGCTGATTAATGCCTTGTCATTACTATTGAATAAACCGATAATATCGCTGGTAAACAACATGATAATGATAAAACCAACAACACAAATTCCAGTGGCAAGCAATACTGCCATCCTATATGCCTTGCGCACTCTATCGAAGCGCTGAGCGCCGTAGTTATAGCCAACAATAGGTTGTAAACCTTGATTCAAACCGAATATTGGCATGTAAAATATCATAATGATACTATTGGATGCGCCAAAAATCGCAATCGCCAAATCGCCGCCGAATTTGGCAAGTTGGTTATTGACGAATATATATATTAAACCGCTGAATATTTGCATAATAAATGGCGATATTCCAATGCTGATAATACCGAAAATCGAGTATCTATCAAGTCTGATATTTTTAAGATGCAGTTTCAGGTATCCTTTGCCTCGAACGAAATAAGAGACTACCCAAATGCAAGTAATAGTTTGGGATATAACGGTTGACAAGGCCGAACCTCGAACTCCAAGCCCCAGACCAAAGATGAAAATTGGATTTAATATAATATTGATAACGGCGCCGATTATCATAGTAAGCATCGCTATTTTGGGATTGCCTTCGCCGCGAATGACGTTATTCAACGAAAATGCAATTTGCTGGAATACAACTCCCAACAAAAATATTTCCGAAAACTCGCGGGCATATTCCAGAGCCGCCCCATCGCCTCCGAAAGCTCGAAGAATCTCTTCCATAAACGCATATCCGGCAATAAGCAACAATATTGATATTACTATACTCATTGCCAGTGCAGCGCCTAATATCTTTTCAGCTTCATCTTTTTTCTTTTCGCCCAATCTAATAGAAACCAATGCCGCAGCGCCGATTCCGACCATCATGCCGAAGCCGATTAAAACAATTATCAAGGGAAAAGTTAGAGTAACGCCTGTTAAAGCCGTCGTATTCACTCCGTTGCCCACGAATACTCTGTCAACCAAGTTATACGTTGCCGTTACAATCATTCCGACAATAGCGGGCGCTGAAAATTTCCACAGTAGTTTGGCGATTGAATCTTTCTCGAAAAAATCTATTTTACTCGTATGCAAAATCCTTATTTTTAATTTTTCAATTTTATTAAGACGTAATAATGAAGTTATATTGAGGCTTTTTATTCAGGTTGAACCAAAATAATGGATTTATTATTAAAAAATTATTACTTTTGTAATTCAGCTTGTTTGTTATACTAAATCATTTTCTGAAACTTTATCATTGGCTATCCGTTTCATTATCTATATATAAACAGCTTTTTTTTGGAAAGCGGTTTTGTTTAGTAAATGGATACAAGGAAAATTAGAAAAAATTTAAAAAAATTAAATAATTCAGGATTAATCATGGCTATTTCAAGACAGGGTTCAATGCCCCAACCACCGCCGTTTTATCAACCCCGCCGCAAGACCAGATGGTGGATACCGCTGATTATTGTCTGCATTGTATTATTGTTAATAGTAATATTCTTTTTTGTACTTGCCGGATTAATTGGTTCGGCATTCCAAAAAGAGCCATATGAAGTTCGCGCATATTCGGTGCTAATGATTGAACCAGGCGAAAATGTTCAGGATTATTCTGCAGAAGAAGGTGTTTCGCCATTTTCCTCGGACGAAGGCAATGACTTCTTCTCAATCATCAACGCAATCAATCGAGCAAAGGATGATTCGAATATCGAAGGGATTTACCTTCGAATTAAACCTTCGAAAATGGGCTGGGCTATGAGCGAAGAATATATAGAAGCTCTCCAGGATTTCAAACAAAGTGGAAAATTCGTTTACGCCTATACCGAAACCGCAACGGAATTGGATTATATGAGAGCTTTACCTGCCGATAAAATATTCATGCCATCCGAGGGTTTGGTCGAAATGAACGGTTTCGGCGCAACAGCAATCT
>CAYLSY010000350.1:0-2670 GCA_964386275.1 uncultured Hyphomicrobiales bacterium | reverse complement strand
ATTCATTATTAAATATTTCAAAAAAGAAAAATTACGATGGTTTCAAAATTGCTTCGCTTATAATCGATGATTTATTGAACTCATCCATAATATCTTGTTTGATAACTTCCAATGCGCTATCCGGCGCCAGCATGTCGTCTTGCCTCAAATCATCGATAAAGCTGTCGGCAAGGAAAAGCGTCGGCAGATTTTGAGTTGGCATCCAATTGACAAATCCCATTTCTTTAGCGAACCATTCAGAAAGCGCCACGATTGCGATTAGCAGCTCGTTATCGGATTCATCTTCGTTAGATTGCGGTAAATTGCGCCGCTTTCTGTCAGCTTCCAAGTCTTTTTTGTAAGTCAAATACTTGCTGTGATGATTTTTAATAGTTGCGCAGATTTTCGACGGTAAATTCCACTTTTCGGCGAGCCAGAAACCGATGTCGCAGTGGTTCGATTTAATAATTATCTGCTCGGCTTCGGTCAGAGAAAAACCTTGCAGTTGCATCAGAGTTCGAATTTGAGCATATTCACGAGAAAAATACTCGACAATAACCAGAATGCCAACATCGTGCATCAGCCCAGCGACAAATGCTTCGCCGGTTAGTTTGTAACCGAGCCGCCGGGCAAGCGCGCGGCAAGCCGAACCGCAAAACACGGTGTATTGCCAAAATGCATCAATATCGAATAAATTGCGGTTGATTGAAAAATAGAATCTTCTAAGGATAAGGCTTAGAACAATTTCTTTGATTGTGTTCAGTCCGAGAATAACGACAGCAAGGTCAATTGTTGAAATTCTACGTGCAAACCCGTATAAAGGGGAATTTGCAACTCTAAGAACACGAGCCGTTAACGCTTGGTCTTTTTCGATTAACGCAGCCAAACTCGATGCGCTAATATCGGTGTTATCGACAACGTTGAGAATCTCAGAGATAACGTATGGAATAACAGGCAGTTGCGTTAATGACTCAAGTTTCTTTCGTGTAGCGAGGTCAATCATTATCGAACTCGCGAAGTTTTTTCCGCAAATCGTTTATAACTTGGGTATGGATTTGGCAAATGCGGCTTTCGGATACTTCGAGAACATCGCCGATTTCTTTAAAAGTCAGATTTTCGTAATAATATAGTGTCATAACCAAGCGCTTTCGCTCGGCGAGGTTTTTTAAGTATTGATTGATGAATCCGAGTCGCTCTTCGTTTTGCATTTGGCTGAGAATATTTTCTTGTGCGGTATCCGGCAGCTCATCAATTGAATCTTCCTCATCGTCGGTTGGATGCGATTCCGAGAGGTAATGGGATGCTTTTGCTGCAGCGGCAGCTTCAAGGTAGGATTGATGTTCTTCGCTTGTAATATTCATTTTTGCAAGGATTTCCTCGCTAGTTACTTCTCTTCCTTCTTGGCTGCGCAGCCGGTCGCCTGCTTGCAGAAATTCTTGAGCCTTGCGTCTTGCTGTTCGCGAAAGCCAGTCCAGCCGCCGCAATTCGTCTTGGATTGTGCCTTTTATTCTTGGGATAGCGTATGATTCGAATTTTACTCCGCGCTCAAGTTCGAAGCGCTCGATGGCTTCGTGCAGACCGAGAATACCGATGTTCAGAAAGTCTGATTCTGAAAGTAGCGAATGGCTCGGAAAGTTCATCGATTGAAGAACATACTTGACAAGCCATATATAATGCAAAATTAATTTGTGTTTTATTTCGAGCGCATGAGTTTCTGCATATTGCGTCCATGCGGCATTTATATCTTTTATTATTTCAGCCATATCCGGCGGTATTTTGTTGTTGAACCCAAAGCCATTTTAATGTAATGGTTTTACACGTTAGTTTTATTCTGCTCTTCCATCTCGAAATCAATACTTTCATCAAAAAACTCATCTGCAGGAATATTGCCGCTCATATCATTTATTTCCATTGCCGCCGGCGAGAAAGTCATATTGGCAATGTCCTCTTCGGGATTGTATTGAGATGCTTTTTCAGCGGCTTCTTTTTGTTCGCGGAACCGCTGCAGTTCTTCGCTGCGGCGGCGTTCGGCTTCCTTTATATCGGTTTCAAGCTTAGTCAACTTTTGGATTTTCTTTTCTTCATTTTCCTTGGCTTGTTCGGCTTCAATTGATTTTTGTTCTTCGAGTTCTTTTTTCTTTTTCTCGGATACAACAAGTGTTATAGCGACAATAATTACTCCTATTCCTAAATACAAGGCAGTAAATAACAAAAAGGAGCTGAAGACCGATTTCTCCAATGTCCAATCTTGCCCGAAATATAGAATGATGAAGAACAGCAGCGAAAAAAGCAAACTTGCTTGAAAAAGCAATTTAAACGGGAAGCGGATTAATTCCTTAATCCTTTTCCTTTCACGCATTTCCTTTCGTTTTATTCTTGCTTCTTTTTCTTTTTTCTTTTTTTCCTTTTCTTTGCGTTTTTTGGCTAACTCTTGCTTTTCACGCTTCTCACGCTCTGCTTTTTCAGCTTTACGCCGCTTCTTTTCTTCTTCTACCGATGTTTTGGGATTAGTTGCCATTTAGCCTGCATTATTTTTTTTTGTTAATTTATGTAAAAAGATAGAAAAAAACAAAGAATCATATTCAACAGAAGATTTTATTAATAGAGACCTCTGAAAAATAAACAAAAATGATGATGTCATGCTGAACTTTTTTCGGGCATCAATCCTTCAAAGTGTGTGCCAACCTGCAA
>CAYLSY010000349.1:0-2681 GCA_964386275.1 uncultured Hyphomicrobiales bacterium | reverse complement strand
AAGCGGAACGTCGCAAACGACCGGCACTTCTTCTCTTGGCGGCACATATAGGAACTTGAATGAATATTCAGCCTTCGATAGTTCAATGTAAGGCGGTGGCGCTGCATTGCGAATTGCGTTTTGGAAGCATTCCAATTTCTTGCTTTTTTCTTTGATAGCGATTGTGTCGTTTTGATTGATGTGGCAAGAAGGAACATTAACGCGCTTGCCGTTTACAAGGACATGACCATGTGTTATATATTGGCGAGCAGAATACATCGAGCGAGTCAATCCGGCTCTGTAAAGCAAAGCATCAAGGCGCGACTCGAGCAACTGAACTAAAATATCGCCTGTGTTGCCGGTTAAACGGGCAGAGCGGGCAAAATAGTTGCGCATTTGCTTTTCGGAAACGTTGTATTGCAGGCGCAGTCTTTGCTTTTCGAGCAATTGTCTGCCATAATCTGATTGCTTTGAACGGCGTTTCGACGAACCGTGCTGACCCGGAGGATAGGGCTTGTTGGCAGTGTATTTGCTTGACTTTACGGTAAGCTCGATATCCAGTTTTCTTGACAGCTTTACTTTTGGTCCTGTGTAATTCATTGTTCCTCTAACGAGTTGATTTTGTAATTAATTTCTAACAATTTTCAGAACTACAAAGTTAAAGTTTTTTTTATAAATAAAAAAATATTTTTAAAAAGATTTTTAATGGAAATTTAAATGAACAAAATCCAATATGGACTCCAACTCGAGAGCATGTTGAAAAAAGTGATTCAAACAAGCCATTCAGAGTTCCTGGCTACGGCGCTGCACATTTAATGATGCGTTATGATACTTGCATTTTTTTTTTACACAAGCTCATCGTAAGCTGGAGTCCATCTGTATGAAGGGGTCATTTAATGACCTGGCAGTCTTTTTTTCTGCGAACCGAGCATATTCATTGACTTGCCTGCGGCGAGCATATCGTAATCCAAAGCGGAATCATCGATATGGAATTGCAGCATTACTTCGCGAAGATGCTCGTTCAGTTTTGCCAAATCGTCCGAAGAACGCGCGATTTCCTGAATCCTTTTGGCTGATTCGGCAGTTACGGATGAAATAGATGTAACATTTTTGGCGATTTCTTCGCTTGTCGAGGACTGCTCTTCGGTTGCTGTTGCAATTTGTGCAATCATATCGAGAACATCTTGCGAGCTGTCGACAATAACTTTGAGGGCGTTTCCGGCGCGATCGGCAAGCGAAATGCCATTGGTAACCTCGTCGTTTCCTTTCTTCATAGCTATGACGGCTTGTTGGGTCTCGTTTTGAATACCTTTAATCATAGTGGCGATTTGTTTAGTAGCTTCGGTGGTGCGTTCGGCAAGTTTGCGGACTTCGTCGGCGACGACGGCAAAACCGCGTCCCTGCTCGCCGGCGCGCGCCGCTTCGATAGCTGCATTTAACGCCAACAGGTTAGTTTGGTCTGCAATATCGTCGATAACCGAAATGATTTCGCCGATTTGCTTGCTCGATTCACCGAGCTTTTCAATATTTTCAGCCGATAGCTTGACGACTGTAGCAATATCTCGCATCTTGCCTACGGTTTGCTCGACGACCTGTCCGCCTTCGATAGCAATATCGCGATTCTTTTCAGCTGAATGGGCAGTTTTGTTGGCGCTCATAGCATTTTCTGTTATAGTTCTGGTCATTTCTTCGACTGCGCTGGCGACTTCGTCGGCTTGAGCGCTTTGCTCTTCGGCTGATGCTGCCATTGTTTCCGCTGTAGATGAAATCTCGATTGATGAGCTTGCAGATGTTTGCACCGCTTCGATAACCTGCCTTAGTAAATTACTTAAGGATTCAGCCAAAGTGTTGATATAGTTTTTCAAATTGTAGAACTCGCCTTTATAATCGCCGGTCATCCGAGCGGTCATATCGCCTTGAGACATTACTTCGAGAGCGCGGAATGAGTCTTCCATCGGGTTGATGAAATTATCAAAAGCAGTGTTGATACCCTCAACAATAGCTCGGAATTGTCCCTGATGCTTTGAGGCGTCAGCTCGTGTTTTCAAATCGCCTTCGGAGGCAGCGTTTCCAAGCATTATTGTGTCATCAATCAGCTTATTAATAGCGTCGATACATGTGTTTAGATTATTCTTAATTTCGTTGAAATCGCCATTGTAACTATCAGTAATTTTCGGAGGAATATCACCTTTCGAAATCCTGTCTACATATTCGGCGGCTACATTTAATGGGCCTATTACCGCATCAAGCGTTCGGTTCATGCCTTCGACTACCCGGCGGAATTCGCCTTGATATTTTGTTGTATCTCCGCGAGTATCGAGCCTGCCATTTGCTCCGGCATCGGCAAGTATAACTGTTTCATTGACCAAATTTTGCAGAGCTTCCATCATTGCTAAAAATGCTGGATTAAGCGTATCGTTGGCGCTGCGTTTGCCTTCTTTTCTGATAACCTCCAAGTCATCGAGTTTTCCGGCAGCCACGTCATTGCAAGTACGCGTTATTTCTTTTAATTTTAAGTGTAATAAATTAACACTATTTGCGATTTCTGCATATATTCCAAGGTAATTGCCTTCGATTTTTTCAGTAAGGTCATTAACAACAAGCATTTTAAGAATTCTGCTGGATTCGACAAGACCTCCCAAGCCGTCGATGCACTGATTCAAGTTATTCTTAATTTCGTTGAAATCGCCGTTGTAATTATC
>CAYLSY010000348.1:0-2684 GCA_964386275.1 uncultured Hyphomicrobiales bacterium | reverse complement strand
AGGAGCAAGAAATAAAATAAGGCATTTACTGCGATTTGTAAATGCCTTTTTATTTATTACTTTATTAAATTTAGTTATTATTTTTTTTGAGCTTCTTCGGTTAAATATATTTTGAATAACATTTTTGAGAGTATTGAATAGCGTTTTATTACCAAAGACTTACATGAATTTATAATACTTATTTTTCAACCAAAGAATAAATCGACTTATAATTCCTGCCTTTTCCCGCAAAGTCCAAACCATAACCAACGACAAATTTTGCAGGTATTTCGAAACCTAAATAATTTACTTCGACATCAACCTTGCGCATTTCTGTTTTCGAAAGAAGAACTGCAATTGCAACGGATTTTGCGCTGCCGCCGAGAATTTTATTCTTCAGTGCATTTAGAGTATAACCGGAATCAATTATGTCTTCGACAATAATTATATCCTTGCCCATAATATCGACTTTGCCCATGTATACATCGACATCGCCGGTCGATTCCATAGAAAAACCATAGCTTTTTGCATGTATGGCGGCGAATTCACAAGGCAGGGTAATGTTTTGCAACAAATCGCTCGCAAAAAACATTGCGCCGTTCATAACAACAAGAAATAGCGGCTCCTTGCCTGCAAAATCGATGTTTATTTTCGAGGCAATTTCGAGAACCTTGCTTTGAATCAGACTTTCGGGAATCATTTCCTCGAAATATTTTCCATTTACTTCAATCATAGGAAATAATTGTAGAAAAATTATAAAATTAATGAAAAAAAGAGTATTATAGTATTTTTTTTAAATTAATTTTTAGCCAAATATAAATGGAAAATACGAATAAAATACGCATACTTCCGGAATTTATAGCTAATCAAATAGCAGCCGGAGAAGTAGTACAGCGCCCGGAATCGGTAGTAAAAGAGCTTGTCGAAAACTCGCTCGACGCCGGCGCGGACACTATTGTTGTAATCGTCCGCAACAGCGGAAAACAGCTGATTCATATCGTCGACAACGGCTCTGGTATGAACCGTCAAGACCTTGAGCTGGCAACGAAAAGACACGCTACAAGTAAAATTTACTCACAAGAAGATTTGGAACAAATCCTAAGCTATGGTTTTCGTGGCGAAGCCTTGGCTTCGATTTGTTCTGTCGCTCAATTGGAAATCCGAACTCGGACCGAGGGCGAAAACTCAGGCTGGAAGCTGCTCGCCGAACCTCAAAAGGAAGTTGTTATCGAGCCGGTAAATACTACTGTTGGTACTCAAATCTTCGTACGTAACTTGTTTTACAACATTCCAGCACGCCGCAAGTTTTTAAAATCTGATTTGACCGAATTTCGCTATATAGCCGATACTATGACAAAATTTGCCCTTAGCCGAAACGATGTTAGATTCACGTTTTATAACGACGATTCGCTTGTTTTCGATGTACAGCCAGCGCACCTGCTTGGTAGAATAGGCGCGGTTCTCGGGACTAATTACGCTGAAAATATGCTCGATGTGGATTATACTTTTGGGCATGTGGAAATCAAAGGCTATATCGGCAAACCTGAACTGGCAAAGCGTTCGGCAACATGCCAGCATTTATTCCTAAACGGACGCACAATTAAGAGCAAGCAACTAAATTTCGCCGTATTTTCCGGCTATGAGCAATTGCTCGAAAAGAAGGATAGTCCTGCTTTTGTGCTAAATATATTGATTGACCCGAAATTAGTTGATGTAAACGTGCATCCACAAAAACAAGAGGTGAAATTCGAAGATGAGCGCAGCGTCTTCAATGCCTTGAATAAGGCAGTGGCTGCGACATTGCAAAGATATAACCCAACAATGCCATTTCGTTCAGTTGAAAATACAAACGAAAACGAAAATAAACAAAACACTGAAGGATACTTGATTGTTAATCGAAACACCGGCGAAATTATTGAGCAGAAGCCGTTTAACCGGCTAGGAGCATCTTGGCGCCCGCCTCAAAAGCCGAATAACTACACGTCCGGTTTTGATATCGACATATTCAAACCTGTAAATACGCCATTAGCAAGCCAGTATGAACAATCATCTTACCCGAAACAAAATCAAACGGATCACGATATAGAAAATGATTTTAGAAATATTTTTGCACAAAGGAACTTTTTTCAACTAAAAAATAAGTATATCATCCTTAAAACATCGGACAAGCTATTCGTTATCGACCAGCATGCCGCACACGAGCGCATACTATTCGAGCGAGCCTCCAGAGCCATGGATAAAGCTTTTGCCTACAGCCAAACTCTACTATTTCCTGTAAAAGTGGAACTGAATTCCAGCGAAGCGGCGCTGGTTCAAGAAATTGACGAAGAGCTAAAACTGCTTGGTTTCGATTTAAAAAGCGCCGGAAATTATGAATTTGTTATTAATGCTGTTCCAAAAGATGTTACATCGGGCGCCGAAGCTGATGCATTGAAAGATATATTAGATTTTTATTCTGAAAACGATAAAATCAAAGCAGGCGGCGATAAAAGAACCCATCTTGCCGCTTCGTTTGCCTGCAAGGCAGCCATAAAAGCCGGAGAACCGCTATCGGACGAGGAAATTATGAGGTTGTTCGAGGACCTTTTCAAATGCGAAATGCCGCATAGCTGCCCGCATGGAAGACCGACGATAATCGAACTGACAATCGACGAATTCGATAAACGTTTCGAACGTAAATAAAATATTTTATAATATTATTACTT
>CAYLSY010000347.1:0-2697 GCA_964386275.1 uncultured Hyphomicrobiales bacterium | reverse complement strand
TTCAAATGAATCTAGAAAAAATGAAAATGTCCTTTTTCGGTACTGCTGATTCATTGAAAGCTCTCGAGACTAAAGTCCGAGAACGCTCAAAAAAGAAAGCCGATTGGGCGTTGAATGAATTGATTGCCTTGGAAAGAATGTCAAAGGAAATGAATATTGATGTTTGCGAAATTTACGGTTCGTATGCCGGTGCATTTGGATTATCCCAGTTTTTGCCTTCAAGTTTTATAAATTGGTCGTTCGACGGGGACAGCAGCGGCACGGTCGATTTGTTTACGCCTGCCGATGCTATATTCAGCGTTGCAAATTACTTGAAAATCAACGGCTGGAGCGATACCGACTCGTCTCAGCATGCGGCGGTTTTCCATTATAACAACAGTCAGGATTATGTTAATGCGGTGTTTACACTTGCTTCGAAGTTGTATTAAATCAAGCGTAATCCCTCCTAAGTTCTGCCATCAGGTCGCCGGTCAAGCGTTCGGCTTTTCTCAACTCGGCGAATTTATCCAGCAAATCGGCTGCAGTCATCATCTTTTTCTCCTTTTCGCCGATATCGTCTATGATTTCGCCTTTGTGAGCCATTATTGTCCTATTACCAAGTTCCAATGCCTGCTGCATGCTATGTGTTACCATAACTGTTGTTAGCTTATCGCGCTCGATAAACTTTTTAGTAAGGCTAACCACTTGTGAAGCTGATTTTGGGTCGAGCGCAGCAGTATGTTCGTCGAGCAGAAGCACCTTGGGCTTGGTCAGCACCGCCATAAGCAGCGTCAATGCCTGACGTTGCCCCCCGGAAAGCGAACCGATGATGTTATCAAGACGGTTTTCCAGTCCCATTTCGAGCTCAGAAACATAATCACGGAATCGTTTTTTTTGAGAGTTGGTTAGCTTTATCCAAGGCAAACGTGTCTTTCCGCGGAGAAAGGCTATGTGCAGGTTTTCGGCAATGGTCATTTCCGGCGCTGTGCCGGTGAAAGGATTTTGGAAAACACGAGCTATATGCTTTGCCCGCTGATACTCATGCAAGTGGGTTACATCGTGTCCGTCAATACGGATTGAACCGGTATCAGGAAGAAAAACTCCTGCAATGGCATTGAGCAGCGTTGTTTTGCCTGAACCATTAGTGCCGATGATAGTAACAAACTCGCCCGCATTAATTGTTAGATTAATATTCCTCAAGGCATGAACTTCATTTATTGTGCCTTGATTGAATGTCTTATATACCTTTTCGATTTCTATCATAATGTTTTCAATCGTTTTTTTTAAAACAGAGATTAACCCGGAATTCCAATAGAAATGCGTTAAAAAAAAGCTAAACGCTTATCGTTAAAGAGAATTCATCTTCTCCATTTTGCTTAGTAGGAATTATTATTAACTCCGTTTTGAAAATTACCTTATAATAATTAATCTTACTACTTATGAGCAGTAATGACATTTTTATGCTTGATAAAAAAATGCCTAATAATTTTCAAAGCTAAAAATATCCATATACCTAGCTGTCTTCAACAACCTCGTTTTCGCTTGTTGATGGTTTTACCATATTCGCCGAGCCTGTTAAAAACGTTCGGATTTGGTCTTCGAGCAGATTCAGCAGCGATTCGCTTTCGACAAGCATCTTGCGCAAACCTTCGCGCCCTTGAACCCTTTCGCCTTCGAAAGTGAACCATGAACCGCTTTTTTGGATAACGCCGCATTCTGTGCCGACGTCAATCATATCGCCGATTTTCGAAATTCCTTCGTTATACATAATGTCGAACTCCACTTCCTTGAACGGCGGCGCCACTTTGTTTTTGACGACTTTCACCTTGACGCGGTTGCCGATAATTTCCTGTCCTTCCTTAATAACTTCCTTGCGGCGGACGTCGATTCTTACCGATGCGTAGTATTTCAAGGCATTACCGCCGGTCGTTGTTTCGGGATTGCCATAGGTGATACCAATTTTGCTGCGTAATTGATTGGTAAAAATAACGGTGGTATTTGATTTGCCAATAGCGGCATTGAGTTTGCGCATCGCTTGGCTCATCAAGCGCGCCTGCGAACCCATTTGTGCGTCGCCCATATCGCCTTCGATTTCAACTCTTGGAGTAAGAGCAGCAACTGAATCGATAACGATTACATCCAAAGCGCCGCTGCGGACAAGGATTTCGACGATTTCCAGCGCCTGCTCGCCGAATTCCGGTTGCGATAGCAGCAGGTCGTTCAGTTTAATGCCAAGCCTTTGAGCATAGTTGACGTCAAGGGCATGTTCGGTATCGACGAATGCAGCCAAACCGCCTTTCTTTTGAGCTTCGGCGATAACATGGAGACAAATTGTGGTTTTGCCGGACGATTCCGGTCCAAAAATTTCGACAATTCTGCCGCGTGGGACGCCGCCAACGCCAATTGCCGCATCGAGCGACAAACAACCGGTCGGAATCGAGTCAATTTGAACTACATTCTTGTCGCTAAGGCGCATAATCGAACCTTTGCCGTGGTTGCGCTCGATTTGTTCGAGGGCAATTTTCAGTGATTTAGCTTTTTCTTCGCTGTTGCCCGGCGCTGATGTTACCTTTTCGTCTTTATTTGATTTCATATTCAAAATGATATAATTATACAAAAATTTTTATGCAAAATATTAAAAAGAAATGGAAAAATAATATTTGAAATTAGGTGGCGGTTGCCACTTTTAAAGAGTAAACAATGAGAATTAAAAGAAAT
>CAYLSY010000346.1:0-2703 GCA_964386275.1 uncultured Hyphomicrobiales bacterium | reverse complement strand
CCTTACAGTCTTTTGGTGCTGGAATTGCAGGAAGGTGCTCTCAAGGAGCAAAACTGGAAGTTCCATGAAAGCGGAGCCTATGATATCGATCCCAAGGCTGCAGAAAATTTCGACAAAAACTTTAGCCCGAAAAAGAAGAACTATCAATTTTCACAGGAAGAGTTTAAAATCGCCAGAAGAGCATATTTAATGTAAACATCAACAATTATTCACTTTTTATATTTCCCTAATTCTTTCGGGAAATTCACTTTATTGGTAACTTTTTTGCAAAATTTCGTATATTCTAATATATTTTTTATCTATATAGAAAAAAAACAGCATATCAAGCAAATTACTATGAAAAAGAAGACAGTCATTTGGATAATAATTGCTGCTGTCGCAGTAATAATTGCAAGCTACTTTATTTTTTTAAGGAAATCCTCATCTAACGAACTTACAGTTAAGCCTACCCGCGGAACTTTCAAAATCACCGTAACAACCAGCGGCGAGTTGCGCTCGGAGAAATCAATTGATATTCGCGGACCGGCAAACCTTGCAGCTGCCGAAATATACGAGATGAAGATTTCGCGGCTCGTCCCCGAAGGCACAGTCGTCGATTCCGGCGAATTCGTCGCCGAACTCGACCGGACTGCCATTATGAGCAAAATCAAGGATATTCAGTTGTCAATCAAGAAGTATGAATCCGAATACCAGCTTAAAGAACTCGACAGTGCTCAAGAGCTATCGAATGCCCGCGACGAACTCGAAAACCTGACTTATTCGCTCGAAGAAAAGAAGCTGCAGATGGAGCTTTCAAAGTTCGAAGCGCCATCGATACAGCGGCAAATGCAGTTGGATTACGATAAAGCCCTACGCTCGTATAACCAAGCGCTGAAGAATTATTCGACAAAAGTGAAAAAGTCAATCACAAACCTGACGCTCGTCGGCACAGACCTTTCTCGTGAGCAACAGAAGCTCGAAAAAATCATGGATATTATGAATCAGTTTACTATTTATGCTCCAGCGCCCGGGATGGTGGTCTATGCGCGTGATTGGGACGGCAAACGAAAGGAAGTTGGCAGTATCATCCGGTATTGGAATCCGGTGGTTGCCAATCTACCAGATTTAACCTCAATGGAATCACTGACTTATGTAAACGAAATCGATATTCAGAAAGTGAAAAAAGGGCAAGAGGTTACCATCTCGCTTGACGCCGACCCATCAAAAAAACTCAGCGGCAGCATCATTCGAGTGGCGAACATCGGCGAACAGCGCCCCAACAGCGACTCCAAAGTTTTCGAAGTCGTAATAAAAGTTTTAGAAGTCGATACAACTTTGCGTCCATCGATGACAACGAGCAACGAAATACTAATAGGCACTGTCGAAGATGCCTTGTATATCCCGCTTGAGTGCATCCACAGCGAGATAATCGACGGCGAATCCGTTTCTTTTGTTTACAAAAAGAACAACGGCTCTATCGTTAAACAAGAAGTCAAACTCGGCGCTGTCAACGAAAACGAAGCGGTCATCGAGTCCGGCATTACTGATAACGACGAATTGTTAATAGCTGTGCCGAAGGATAGCAAGGAATTAACGCTCGAAAGAATTCAATGAGCAACGCAAAAACCAACTTAGCAAACCTAATGCTGAAGCTCATCGGCTATAACTTCAAGATAGCGTATGAGGCAATTTTGCAGAACAAAATCCGCGCCGCGCTTACTTCTTTGGGTATTATTTGCGGCGTTGCATCGGTTATAGCCATGCTTTCAATCGGCAAAGGCGCCGAGCAGGAGATTTTGGAAAAGATGAGGCTGCTCGGCACAAGCAATATTATTATCAAACCGATTGAAAAGAAAAGTGATTCGAAAACAACCGGCAGCGGCTCTTCTTCGACAGATAATACCGAAGATACAAAAACCAACGAAGAAGACAAGGAAAAAAAGAAATTTTCGCCGGGACTATCGCTCAAAGACGCCAACAGCATTCGTGAAATAATTCCGGGCATCGAAGCCGTATCGGTCGAAGTCGTTACCGATGTGCTGGCATTCCGCGATGGTTTAAAGCGCAATATTTCGCTTGTTGGAGCCAATGCCGAATATTTCAGCGTAAACAATTTTGCCATATCAGAAGGCAATCTCTTTCTTAAAAGCCACATTGATTACTCGGAAGAAGTCTGTGTCATTGGCTCGGGGATTAAATCCAAGCTGTTTCCGGGTCAGGAAGCCGTCGGCAAGACACTCAAATGCGGCAACAACTGGCTGAAAGTAATCGGTGTTGTCGAAGAAAAATCAATTTCGAAGGAAAATGTGAAAAACCTTGGAATACGCGATTATAACTATGATGTTTACATACCAGTTACGACGATGTTGCTGCGCTACTTAAACCGACAAAAAACAAAGCTGCTGTTTTTCAGTCAGGAAGAAGAAGATGAGGCTAAAAATAAAAGCATAAATCAGCTCGATAGAATTATCGTAAAAGTATCAAAAACCGATGACATACAGGAAATATCCGAAGCAATCAGCCGGATGCTCTTGCGCAGGCATAACCAAGTCGTTGATTACGAAATCGTTGTGCCGGAGCTGCTTTTGGAACAAGAGCAAAGAACTAAACGCATTTTCAACATTGTATTGGGAGCAATTGCCGCGATCTCGCTGCTCGTCGGCGGAATCGGCATTATGAACATCATGCTGGCTTCGGTGCTTGAGCGCACCAAGGAAATCGGCA
>CAYLSY010000345.1:0-2723 GCA_964386275.1 uncultured Hyphomicrobiales bacterium | reverse complement strand
TGTTCGTCGTATTACTAATATGGTTGGCTTTGGGGTGAGCCGCACGAGTTTGCAAGTGATTGCAATACCAGATAAATGGCTGCCTCCGCTTTTTTACTGGCGAAGACAGAATTCGGCTTATAGTTCTCTTCGCAAATATTTTATTATATATGAAAGGAAAGAAAGTGAAAATACCGGAAGACCCTTACATTCGCGAATTATTGCCGGAATTTGTCGATACTTGGATCCAGGATGTCGAAACTCAAATGCCGGAACTGCTTGCAACGGAAAATGGCGACGAACTATACAGATTGGCGCATACGATTAAAGGCTCATGCTTTCAGTTCGGCTTGGACACAATTGCCGAAATGGGAATCAAACTGATGGGTTTTGCAAAAACTAAGGATTGGGGCAATTCCAAAATTCTTGGAGAGGAGATTCTCGCCACATTCCGCGAAGTAAAGGTTTTTCTTGAGGAGCAGGGATTATACTCTTAGTTTAATGAATGGAAAGATGTATAAATTCATTCTTTTTTCCACAAATTCTAAGTATCCTCTTGCTTTCGGCGGGTTTTTCCGCTTGAGTTGTTCAATTATTTAAGAGGTTATTATGAAAAGATTTGCTACTTTCGGCGCATTAGCGCTTTGTTGGTTTTTTATTCTTTCTTCTTCGATGTATTCTCAGCCCAAAAGAATTGTTGTCCTTCCGTTTCAAAACATGAATGGGCTGAAATCTTATAATCTTCTTTGCTATCAGCTGCAGGACTCGCTTTCGAAAGCATTGACGGCTAAAGACCCCGAAGGAAAATATTTTTACATTATTCCTGCAGATTCAATCGAGATTATGCTTGCCGAACTGAATGTTGACCCAATTAATCCTCAATACCCAACGGACATGTGGAAAGTTATCAAGATGCTGAACGCAAAACTTGTAATACTCGGTACTTTGAACGTTCAAGACAACAATTATCTGATGAATGCTTATATTTACAATGTTCGAACAAAGATTCAGAATACTCAATACAAGTCCCTGGATATATTTAAAACCGAAACCACTGTTATGGAGGCTATTGACATAATTGTTGAGGATTTGCTACAAGGATTAATTGAATAAAAATACAAATAAATACTTATAAAAAAAATGAAATAATATGAATTATTCAAAATATGAATTATTCACTTTTTTTCATGTTGTTGCGACTTGATTAAGCTGCAACCGACACTCGATTTTACTCGAAGTATATCTAGAACAACCATTTAAGTTTTTTGCCGCCAATTAAATGGCAATGCAAGTGATATACTTCTTGTCCGCCATCGGAATTGCAATTGAATACAAGCCGGTAACCGCTTTCGGCAATACCGAACTCTTTGGCAAGCTCTTTTGCTCGAAGGACGATTTTTCCAATGAGCATTGCATCAGAATCGCTAAGGTCGTTAACGCTCGGCACTGGCTTTTTGGGGATTATGAGAATATGCACCGGCGCTTGCGGGTTTATATCTTTGAATGCGAGTAATTCGTCGTCTTCGAAAACGATTGCCGCAGGGATTTCCCGTTTGATGATTTTTGAAAAGATTGTGTCAGCCATGGATTAACCTTTCGTTTATGTCAAAATTTTCATTTGTTATTAGTTTTCAAGTCCAATTTATAATATTCTGCTTCTGGAAACGGGTTGTGGCAATATGGTTCGGTAGGAACAAATCCGAGCTTCCGATAAAGCGCTTTTGCCTCATGCATTGTGCTTAGCGTATCGAGTTTCATTGTTACATAACCTGTTTCGAATGCAATATCGATAATTTTTTGGCAGAGCAATCGCCCCAAACCACTGCCTCTAAATTCAGGACGAACATAGAGCCTCTTCATTTCACAAATATTCTCATCCAAAGGACGAAATGCAACGCATCCGGCATTTTTAGAATTGATTCTCCCAAGCAGTAAGGCTCCTTTAGGCGGAGCATACTTGCCCGGAAACACTTCGATTTCCTTGTCGAAGTCCTGAAAACAAAGACTGAAAGAGAGCGAATGAGCATATTCAAGGAAAAGCTCTCGGACACTTTCCATATCGATGTTATCAGATGGTGTGATAATATCAATCATTATTATAGCTGTTCTATTTTATATTTGCCGGTTTTTTTGAGCAGCTCAACCAATCCATCTTTGCCGACAAGATGAGCCGCACCGATGACAACGAAATATACCTTGTCCGTTTCAAGAAAAGACTCGATTTTCTTATACATATTTTCATTACGATATTTCAATAGCCGTTCATAGAAAATCTTTGTTTCGGGGCTTTCGAAAATACTATAAACAATATTGTTAACTGCTTCAGCGTCCCCTTTTTTCCAGGCAGAAAATAGTGTGTCGATTATCTCATTCTCTTTTTCCGATTCTTCGAGCGAAGCAAGAAGAATGTTGTTCATGACCGAATCAGAAAAATTATCGAACAATGTCAGCTGATAATCGATTGACTCAAGTTCGACTATCTCCTTTGATTTGTTTGCCTTGGCTCTATTCAAAAAATGAACATCGATGCCATAGTCAATACTATAGTTTTCTTCTTTATATGTGTAAGTAGAAATAATTAATAGGACAAAGAAGGGCTTCAGCTTGTCCATTTCAATGGGAATATTATATTCTTTCCATTTGTTTTCTAAAATGGAATACACTTTTGGATTAAGGTGGTCTTTAAGCGTAGTTCCGTCGTTGTAATAAATTTTTGAAATAATTGAACTCATATTTGCATTATA
>CAYLSY010000344.1:0-2738 GCA_964386275.1 uncultured Hyphomicrobiales bacterium | reverse complement strand
CCTCGTTAATTTTCCTTAAAAGCAATATACAAAATAAGAAATAAAATTCGCTTATTTAATAATTTTTTTCGATTCCATCTTATTATTGAATCAAAATTAATAATCCCTTAAACTTTTCAATACCAATGACGCTTTCGAACCAATTGGCTCTTCTTTATTAATCAATTCATGAACAGCAGAAAATAATTCATTAATATGCAAATTCATAACTAAATCAAGCGCATCATCAATTTGCTCAATAGAACCATTTAAAAGATAGTCTTGTATCTTAAGAATTATTTTCTCGTAATCAAGTCTCATCAAAATCTCTACAATTTCAGTAGAATATCCCCTATAAGTAGAGAATATCAATTCAAGCAGTGTATCAATCACTACTTTACTGTTTTCTTCGTTTGCATCATCCCAAACCAATGGCAAATAAGATAAATAAAGAATATCTGAACCGTCAGGATTGGTGTTTAAGCAACAACGTTTTAAATATTGACTTACAACTTCAGGCTCGGAATGGGCAAGTAAATTGATTAAAATATGCTGCTGGGTTTCTGGATTATTCTGTGAAGTTTCAAACGCAAGCGGCTCGATATCATCAAGTTCGTAAACAGAACCAAGCGCCAAAAGTCCAGCCGCTCGAATATTAGCATCATAATCCATTAGAGCTTTGCGTGCTATAGTTTTTATTTTAGGAGTTGATTCAAGTTCGCAATCATTTCGCAACGCAATAGCATAAACCGTTTTTAAAATTATCTGCTGAATCTCCTCGGATGCTGAATCGATAACTCCCAACAAATCATAGCAAATCGACATGTCCTCGCCGCTCAATGCCAACGAATCAATACAATTTGTCTGCAAAAATATATCTTCCTCGGTTTGCAGTTTGTCCAAAAGAAAACTCTGTGCTGTTTTGCCGCCAATTTTTCCGATTGCTTCGATAATGACAGGTTTAAGTTCTTCTTCATAATCATAAATATCGATTAACCGCTCGATGGAATATGTTGCGCCAAGTTTTCCAAGAGCGTCAATAGCTGAAGTTTTGACATTCATGTCTTCGTCTTCGAGCAAGATAATAATATCATCAATCGCAATCGGATTCTCAATATTGCCAAGTATATCGCAGGCAAACTGCCTCACTTGAGGGTCTTCGTGTTTTAAAAAGTCTAAAAGCGCTCCCGCCGAAGGCGCTCCAATTTTCATAAGAGTATCGCTGGCAAGGTTTCTCACTTCAATATCTTCGTGGCAAATATATGGAGCAACAACATTTGCTGCTGAAACCGCCAAATCCTTGGTAAAACCGGACAGAACCCTTGCGCAATAGTCTTTATATGCCCTGTCGTTCGACAAGAAACCTTTAGCAAGCAATTCTAATACCTCAGAAGTGATTTCTTCATTTTCGATAATATATTCAGCTGCCATTCTTCGTTCTAAAGCATCGGAGCTATATTGCATGGTGTATTTTGCTTCTTCGCCAGTCATCTTTTTTCTAACTCCCCAGTAATACTTGGTTTATCATTGAAATTCAAGATATTTGATATTTAAGATACATTTTTTCCGGTAATATTAATTCCTAATTGCTCAATTCTATATCTCAGCTTAGCTCTTGATATTCCCAATAGTTTAGCGGCTTTAATTTGATTTCCATTAGTAATTTGCAACGTTTGAACAATTAAATCCCTAAGAACCCCTCCCATTTGAACGCCTTTTTTGGAAATGAGCAATTGATGCTGGCCATCCTTGAGTTCTACTTGCTGCTTTGCGCTTACGACCGGAGTAGTTACAGACGATGTGTCAATGAAATGCAGAGAATCCTTTGATATAACATCTCCACTATCGAGCAAAACGACTCGTTCAATAACGTTCCGAAGCTCGCGAATATTGCCTTTCCAAGGATATTGCATCAAAACGTCCACTGCTTCGTTTGTAAAACCACTAATATTTTTCGAGAATTTTTTGTTGAATTCATTAACAAAAGCAGTCGCCAAAAGCATAATATCGTTGCCACGGTCGCGTAATGGTGGCAAAGTAATTTTTGCCACATTCAACCTATAGAACAAATCTTCGCGAAATTTCTGCTCTTCGACCAACTTTTCGAGTTCTCGGTTAGTCGAGGCAATAACCCGAACATCGACTGAAATTTCTTTCGAACCGCCGAGCCGGTAATAACGCCGCTCCTGAAGCACTCTGAGCAATTTTACCTGTAATTCTAAAGATAATTCGGCTATTTCATCGAAAAGTATAGTTCCATGCTGAGCCTGTTCGAAGCGTCCGTGCTTAATTTTTTCGGTAGCGCCGGTAAATGCGCCGCGTTCATATCCGAAAAGTTCATTCTCGGCAAGTTCCCGCGGAATAGCGCCGCAATTGATGGTAATAAATGGACCTTTTGCACGGGAAGAATTTTCATGTATAAATCTTGCCAACAACTCTTTGCCGGTTCCGCTTTCGCCATAAATCAATACAGTAGTATCGGCTCCGGCAACTATTTTTGCCATGTCTACCGCTTTCGCTATGCCTTCGGATAATCCAAGCATTTCACTGGGCTGCTCTTGGCGCAATTGTTCTTCGAGAATATTTACTTGGCGGCGTAAAACATAATTCTGCAAGGCTTTGTCAACAGCGATTTCCAATTGTTCAAGGTCCAATGGCTTGACGATGAAATCTTCTGCGCCGAGCTTCATTGCCCGCACCGCCATTTTTATATCCGAAAAAGCTGTCATCATAATCACCGGCATAGTATAACCTTGGGT
>CAYLSY010000343.1:0-2743 GCA_964386275.1 uncultured Hyphomicrobiales bacterium | reverse complement strand
CCCAAGAAAAATCCCCTACCCCCTTTTGCAAAGGGGGAAAAGAGCAAATCCTTTAAGTATTATATTAACTAACACTTACAAAACATTGAATTTCTTTTAAAATATTTGTATAATATCTTACACTTAGTATAAAGAATAATTCTCAAAACCTGTAATTCGTTTGCAAATAAAGATTAGGAACAGTTCGGTTTCGTACGCCATTGACAAATTGGAATTCGAACCAGCCTTGAAGCATAATATTTAAATTGATGCCGTTATTGAAATTAACCAATACTTCGGGTCCTATCGAAGTTTGATTAAAACCGGCATTGCTCGAGCCTGCCGAATTGCCGAGCGTCTTTTGAAATAGTCCGTAGTAGCGAATTCCAGCGCCAAAGCTTGAAAATATATCGAATTTTCTTAATACCATTACCTTGAAATAGTTTTCGAAATTGCCGTTTTGAGGAGATTCCGAAAATGCTTGCCAGTTCAGCAATCCTCGCTCTGAATATTGCAAGATTACTCTTGCAGTCAATTTATAATCCTTGTGGAAAGCGAGCCATAGCGAATCTTTATAGGCAATTTGGCGAAAACTGAAACTGCGCACACCCGAAGATGCGCTCTCATAGTCATAAACAGAATAATTAGCCAGAACCTCTAATTGGGGCGACATTCCGAACTTGTTGTAAGCAAGCCTGATTGCAGGACTCAACTTCAACATATGATTCCAGTAATTCATCGAAGAGCGGGCAGCCTTCAAAAACACAAGGTGATTAAGCTGGAAATCCACAGCCAAAGCCGCAACGGTAATATCGGAGAACCTGTGAACCAGTATTGATGTCAAATATGTGTTGAATTCATCGCGGTCGTCATTATTTAGCAGACTCGGAGTATCGTAACGCAACAACGACACCGAATATTCCATTTTTATTGTATCAATGCGGCTCGGCTGCCATTCAGCGCCGGCGAACAGCCGTGTTCTTTCGGCGATATTATCGCGCTGGCGTTCGAGTTCCTGCTGCGATTTCAACTCGTCCGAAGTAATGGTAAATTTGGGGGAAACGCGGTTTTGCTCGTTTCTTGTGGAATAATTCAGACCTGCAGACGCTTTTACTATTTTGTTATCGTAATTAATTACACCGGATAAATTCAGCTGCAGTTCCGATAGATTTCGGTTTATTTTCGATGTCGTTAGTGATTCAATCTCCGTTTTAAACGAACGTTCGATGCTCATACTTGAAAAACTTAGCTGAGCCTTGCTCGAAAAACCCGCTCCAATGACAAAATTTATATTTAAGCCGGCTCCCCAGCGGCTTTCATCGCGGCTTTCGACGGGTATTGTGCCGATGTATGATTGCTGCGACGGCGAGAAAAAATCGCGGTTCGTTGCCTTGTATGACAACAGTATCGAGATTTGATTCAAATCGTCGTAATACTTCAAAAGTTGGTTGCTCCAATCAATATCCAAGTTCCTTCGCTCGAAATTCAGACTCAGGTATTCCCCGCCTAAATTCGAGCTGAAATCGAAATCGAGCAATTCTATGTTTTGAGCCTTACCTGCAAAATCCAGAATGAAGCCGTCGGAGCGGATTCCGAGCTGTTTGTTGGATTCGATACCGGCTGTTGCTTCGAAGAAAGCGCTTTCGGAGAGCAGATACCTGCCGCCGGCAGAGGCGTTGAGACGTTCAAGGTTATTCAAGCCGATTGAGCGAGTATCCGAAGATATAATCCAATTTTGGCGAAACAATGGAACGATGTTATCGAAAAATGGGTATTCATAAGTCAGATTGAAGACTTCGTCTTCGCGGTAAGACGCTTGACCCGAGCGAATCGAAGTACCACGGTAATTTTGGTTTATACTTAGACTTCCAAATTTTCCATTATAATTGCCACTGCCAGTGATATTGAATAAATACGTATATGCTATGCGGTCGAAGCCAAAAGTAAGTGCGTTGCCTGAATTTCGTGGGTTAATGAATCCCATGCTGTTTGTGTTATCTTCAACTTTACTCAGATTGGTTGAGTCAAGACTAATATCAGAGCTTGATTCGGAACTGACGGCAGAATATTTTGCAAACAATCCAAATGGAGCAAGTATCATCAATATTAATAATATAAAGATATTTCTGTTAATATTTCCGCTCTTGGATACTTGCATAAGTAATTAATACAATTCAGATAAAAGACTTATAATCAATCTTAAAAAATTCACGTGTATTATTATTCCCCATCGACTAAATCTGGTTTGCTTAACATTTTAACATCGTTAGGGCTATTGCATTGCCTTTTGAATTGAATAACAAGCTCGATAATTTCATCAGGCGATTGAGTAACGATGATTTTCCTGCCGCTTTTCAAGCTGAGGGTTGTATCGTGCGAGCCGTCAACAAATTCGATTTCATCGCAATTGACGACCACCGAGCTGCCATCGACCCTGTTGAGTATTATCATGATGTTTCTCCAAGAATTATTGTAATCGAATTAATTATTATTTAAAATACAAAATAAAGAAACAATTCCGAAATAGCTTTTTTCTTTAATAATTATTAAATAAAATTACTAATTTTGCAATACAAGACATATATTCGAAACAATGTATCTTATTAATTCACATAATATTATCACTATTCTCAGGATATTTCATGTCAGATTACAAGATTATTTGGACAAAAATCGACGAAGCCCCCGAAATGGCGGCCTATTCACTGCTTCCAAGTGTTCAGGCTTTTGTAAAAGGAACTGGAATCCGCTTCTAAACGTGGGA
>CAYLSY010000342.1:0-2748 GCA_964386275.1 uncultured Hyphomicrobiales bacterium | reverse complement strand
TGCACTCATCCGATGAATTTTAATCATCGGATGAGTTTTTTTGGGGGTAGTTAATGATATGGGACATTTTGAATACAGAAAAAATAATCGACTTGACTGAACGTCTAATATTTTATATTTTTCTCATTCAAACGATATTTTTTCCTTTTTAACGATACTCTATTTTGGGAAGTCTTGTTTTGCCGCAAAGCATGAAAAAAAAGATAGACATACACATAGACCGACAAGACCTGAATGACATGCGCCAGTCCGATTTTTAATTGGTTTGTTTGAATCTGAAAAATAAAAACGCTTTTAAACAAAGCTTCAGCATTTTTTTTCACTCATTCAGGAGTCTTTTTATGTCTATGCTCAAAGAAAAATTTGCCCAAATTTTCCCCAAAGACAAAGCCGACATCGCGGCATTCGTTAAGGAACACGGCGACAAGGAAGTATCAAAAGTAACACTGGCACAAGCTTATGGTGGTATGCGCGGAGTCAAAGGTCTCGTTTGCGACACATCGGAAGTTCCACCCGACAAAGGTCTAATCATTCGCGGCATCGAACTAAAATATTTAACTGAAAAATTACCCGAAGAAATCTTCTGGCTGCTTTTAACCGGCGAAAACCCAACCCCCGAAGAATTAAAAGATTTCCAAGCTGAACTCGAAGCTCACGGCGAAGTTCCGCAATATGTCTGGGACGTTTTGGACGCAATGCCTGCGGACTCGCATCCAATGGCAATGTTCAACACAGCAATTCTCGTTATGCAGCGTGATTCAGTATTTGCACGTCGCTATGCCGAAGGCATGAAAAAAGACGAATACTGGGATGCGACATATGAAGACGCTATCAATATCATTGCAAAATTGCCCGAAATCGGCGCAGGCGTTTATCGCAAGCGTTTCGGCAAAGGCGCTCGCATTGCCCGCAAACTTGGTGTTGATTGGGCGGCAAACTATGTCCACATGCTTGGATTGGGCGACCCGAACGGAGAATTCACAAAATTGATGCAACTCTATTTGACATTACACTGCGACCACGAAGGCGGCAACGTTAGCGCCTATAGCGCCGCGACAATCAACTCTGCCCTTTCCGATTTATATTACTCGCTCTCCGGCGGTTTGAACGGCTTGGCTGGTCCATTGCATGGTTTGGCAAACCAAGAATGCCTCGGTTGGATACTAGAAACAATGAAGAAGTTCAACGGCGCTCCTTCACCGGAAGAACTCGAAAAATTCGCATGGGAAACACTCGAATCCGGCAAAGTTGTTCCGGGTTACGGACATGCAGTGCTTCGCATCACCGACCCGCGTTTCGACGCTTTCTTGGCATTCGGCAAGAAATATATGGCAGACGACCCCGTATTCCAAACCGTTGCGCGTGTCTTCGACGTTGTGCCGGGCGTTTTGTCGCAAGTTAAGAAAATTAAAGACCCGTGGCCGAACGTCGATGCAGGCTCCGGAGCATTGCTCTATCATTATGGCTTGGTCGAATTCAGCTATTATACCGTATTGTTCAGTATTTCGCGTGCTTTGGGCATTTGCTCGCAAGCAATCGTTGCTCGTGCAATGGGCTATCCCATTACCCGTCCGAAATCATTGCCCACGGCAGCATATAAGAAATTAGTAGGTGCGTAAAAAACACCACCTGACCCACTCTTGTTAAGATGGGAAAAAATTGTCCCCGCTTTCCCACTTTTGAAAAAGGGGGTAGGGGGGTAGTATTAAATATTAACCTTTATAATTTTTTCTCTGGAGATAGAAATAAATGAAAATTACAGTAATCGGCGCCGGTAATGTCGGCGCAACAACGGCTCAATTACTCGCAAACGCTGAATTGGCAAACGAAATTATCCTAATCGACATACTCGAGGGCATTCCGCAAGGTAAAGCACTCGATATGTATGAATCAATGCCCGTTTTAGAGTCTGATTCGAAAATTTACGGCACAAATGACTATGCCTTGACCGCAAATTCGGACATCGTCATCCAAACTGCCGGTTTGGCACGCAAACCCGGCATGAGCCGAGAAGATTTGCTCGTCGCAAACGCTAAAATTGTTTCGTCATGCATCGAACAAGCATACAAATACTCGCCGAACGCTTACTATATCATCGTTTCGAACCCGCTAGACGTGATGACATACCTTGCGCTCAAAACCACAGGGCTCGACCGCAAGAAAGTAGTTGGCATGGCTGGCATACTCGATACTGCGCGCTATCGCAGCTTCCTTTCGATGGAACTCGGCGTATCGATGCAAGATATATCGGCTATCATACTCGGCGGACACGGCGATACGATGGTTCCACTGCCGCGTTTTACGACAGTTGCCGGTATACCTGTTACCGATTTGGTTGAAAAAGACAAGCTCGACGCTATCGTAACCCGTACCGTCAAGGGCGGCGGAGAAATCGTCGGCTACCTGAAAACCGGCAGCGCTTACTATGCACCGGCTGCCGCCGCGGTTCAGATGGTCGAATCCATCGTAAAAGACCAACGCCGCATATTGCCTTGCTCGGTGCTGCTCGACGGCGAATACGGTATTCATGACACAGTTGTCGGCGTTCCGACTATGCTCGGCAAAAACTGCATCGAAAAAGTTATCGAACTCAAACTCAATGCCGACGAAGCCGCATTACTCAAAACCTCATCGGACTTCGTTCACAAAAATATTGTCGAATGTATGGAATTGATGAAAAAACAATAGTTTTGTTTTACTCATCCGATGACTTTAAGTCATCGGATGAGATGAATTAAGATACTCCGG
>CAYLSY010000341.1:0-2756 GCA_964386275.1 uncultured Hyphomicrobiales bacterium | reverse complement strand
TTTTTATTGAGTAATTTTCGGAAAAAAAATATAATCCAAAAAATTTTACTTTATTGAAACAAATTGAGGTTCAATTACTTTTCAAATATAAAGCAAGATACCGGAAAAGCCGGATAGACGTTTCTTTGATTTTTGCAGAATTTCAAATATTGGCATTTTTTCATATCAATTCCATCGCAACTGGACAGTGGTCCGAACCCTGCTGCTGCATTTGGTATTCTACACTTTTTATTGACTTTGCCATTTCCTTGGTTACAAAGTGGTAATCAATGCGCCAGCCTATGTTGTTGCGGCGGGCTTGCCCGCGTTGGCTCCACCATGAGTAGATTTCGCCTTTGTCGCTAACCTGCCTTAAGGCATCGACATAACCATTTTTCACAAGCTGGTCAAGCTTTTCGCGTTCTACGGGTAAAAAACCTGAAGTACCAGTGTTTTCCTTAGGACGCGCCAAATCGATTTCCTTGTGGGCAGTGTTGTAATCGCCGGCGACGATGATATACGGTTGCTTTTCCCTTAGCTTGTCAATATATTCAAACAAGGCGTCGTAAAACTCAAGTTTAAAGCCGAGCCGTTCGGCGTCGTCAGCATAACCCTTTGGGAAGTATATGTTGAAAAGAGTAAAATCACCGAAATCCGCTTCCAGTATTCGTCCTTCATCGTCGAAACGCGGGATTCCGATACCGTATTTGACGCTTTTCGGCTCAATTTTTGAAAACATAGCAACGCCACTGTAGCCCTTCTTTACCTTGCAGTCGTTGTAAAAGCTGAAATAGCCTTCGGGCGTTCGCAAGGCTTCGTCGATTTGGTCGAGCGAAGCCTTGGTTTCCTGCATGCAGAGTATGTCGGGCTTTTCCGATTCGATATAGGCAAATAATTTATTCTCTTTTGTTACCGTGTCGTAGCGTTTACTGGGATTTTGTCCGGCAATCGAGCGGTAACCGTTGATGTTCCATGTAGTTATAAGCATTATACAATCATAATATTTAATACATCATTCAAAAATACAAAATTTTTTCATTCCTTTGCTTTTTATTTCCTTACAATCACTTTGAAAATCACGCTTTCGTTTTAAATCGACACCAGCACCATCGAAAAATTAATTCGGCTTCATCGTGCTTCTCACTTTTAGGACATTACTTTTGGGTAAAGCATTTATAAAATTCGCAGCAAGAAGTGTTTTAAAACCCAGGATAAAAAAAACTCATCCAATGAATTGAAAATCATCGGATGAGTTAAATATTATTATTTTCTATTACTTATTAACAATTAACTAAACTTGCGCCATACGAACCAGCCGCCCAATCCCGCAATTAAAGCCCCGAATGCTATTAATCCCCATTCGCCTAGAGTAGGAATAGTCGTAAAGCTAATCTGATTGCCGTAGTAAGTAACGCCGTTGCTGACGGCAAACGAACGAACGTAATACATTGTCGAAGCATTCAATCCGTTCATTGTTGAGTTGAAAGTAATAGGCGTGGTATTCGATGGACCAGCGCCGTGTTCGTTCATATCAAGATGTGATTCTACTGTTGGGTTTGGTGTCAAATCCCAAACAATACCTTTTTGAGTAACAGGGTCGTCATCTAAAGCCAGCTGAACTGTAACGCTTGCCATAGCCGAATTATTAGTGATGTTGAACACGGTATTGGTATTGACGATACCGTCGAACAAACCCCAGTCGGATTTCAAAGTTGTTAGCGCTAATAAGAACAAAAATGTAAATATCAGTGTTCTTTTCATGTTTGACTCCTATATATTAAAATTTATTTACGCCGTTAACAGTAATCAGGTAATATGTTCCTTCATCGGAAATTACGGCATTAGAAGAACGAATATATTTTTCTTCAATATCGTCATAAAACCTAACGTCTGTTGTGCTTTTAAGGGTTTTGGGGGCAATGGCGGATTTGTCAAGACGAAATACAAGTGTAGCATCCATATTTTCCGGTCCCATTATATCCCAGAATTTATCGCTGATAGCGCCACCAACTGTTTTAATGTTAAGTTTTACTTTTAATTCGTTACCTTCAGGGTCTTCGCCGCAAGTAATTTTTGTGGTAAAATTATTTGTTCCGTCGCTGATACGATACTCTATTTCGGTGTCTTCAGTCGGATACTGGGAAAAATAACCATCATCGGTTACAACAACATATCCATTCCCCGAAAATAAACAATCGACATCAAGTATCAGGTCCATATCACTTACCGAAAATAATGAAGTTTCTTCGACAAGATTCAACAAATCTCTTATACCTGCGCCGTGGCCAGCTCCCATAACAACATTCGAACCGGCATTTACCTGCACGGTTTCAAATAAAAATTCGGTTGAAGATGTGCCGCCAACATTTTGAGTACCAACGCCGGCAAATTCAACAGTGCCGACATACTCGTTTGTGCTAATAAAATTGCTGCCGTTGACGTTATTAATCAAATTGCCGGTAAGTTTCAATGTTCCATCAAGGTTCATAATGCCGTTTTCGTCGCCGTCGCTTTGGTTTGTGTAAGAACCTTGAATGACAAGCTGAGCGCCGCTTTCAACAATAATATTTGCGCCGTTATTGACCATCCCGCCTTGCGCAAAAGCCGCTGAGGCAGCCAATAACATAACAATTAGCGTTTTTAATATTTTCATATTAATTATCCTTTTCTATTTATCAAAAGGCTGAAATGTAATTTAATGTTTTTTTTTGAATAATAAACAATTTATCTCAAAGATTTCTAAAAAAATTGTAATTTTTTAACCTTTATTCCGAACT
>CAYLSY010000340.1:0-2761 GCA_964386275.1 uncultured Hyphomicrobiales bacterium | reverse complement strand
TAGGCTGCGGGTTCGAGTCCTGCCGCCCCTGCACAAGTTCCGGCGAATTTTCCTGTCGGAATAGTTTATAATAAACACAATTAAAGCAAGACATAGCTTTATGATAGGAAAAATTAAAAATTTCGTCAGCGAAGTAGCCAAGGAAATGAAGAAAGTAACTTGGCCTACCAGACCTCAGTTGAAAGAATCAACTTACGTCGTTATCGGCGCAACTTTATTCTTTACTATTTTTATTTATTTAATTGACTGGGTCATGGGATTGATTATCAAGTTCATTTTTCCTGTAGGTTCGTAATTAGTAGATTCGTAATTACCTGTAGGTTCGTAATTAATTGTAATGGATGAACAGAACTTAAATATGGCTCAGCTCGAGGAAGGCGCTTCCGATAAGGTGGTTATTTCTGCTGAATCTGAAAGTGTCGGTGCAACTGATTCCGACTTTCCAGTTGTTGTTGCTTCAAGTGATAATACCCCTGTCGAATTAGCTGTTTTCGATGACAAGTCGACTGTAAGTGTTGATAATTCAGTCGATAATCAGACTGTGCCTGCTCCTGAATTGAATCCTGAACTAGAAATCGAACATGTTAGCGATAGTAAAGATACTATAGCAGGTTCTGACGATTCCAGCTTTGAAAATAAACTACATGAAAGAGAAGATGATTTTTCATTAGTGGATTTATCTTCCGATTCAAACCAGCCAATGCCTTATGATAGCATATCTGGCAATTTAATCGTTAGCCAAGGAGAATCTCAAAATGAGTCGGCTGATAGCATTCCATTGGCTGAAAATGGAACACCTGATATAATCGAGAATCCACAAACGGAAATGGCAACGCTCCATGTTCCTATGAGAACTGAGCCGCCTCAGGAAAAATTCGAATTCAAATGGTATGCCCTAAGAACTTTTACAAGTCATGAGCAGAAAGTCAAATTGTCGATAGAAGCTGAAGTAAAGCGGCTGAAACTGCAAGACAAAGTGAAAGAGATTATTATCCCGCAGGAAACAGTTTTCGAAGTGCGCGGCGGCAAACGCAAAACCCGCGTCAAAAACTTTCTTCCGGGCTATATATTAATTAGAACAATACTTGATAAAAAAGTAAAGGATATTATTTCGAACTTGCCGTCGGTTGTGGCATTCGTCGGTACAAAGACAGAACCTGCGCCGTTGCAGCCGCATGAAATCGAAAAAATCATCGGACGAGTCGAAGAGCGTCGCTCAATCGAAACAATTGCGACAAACTTCGAAATCGGCGACCCGGTCAAGGTTATCGATGGTCCGTTTACTAACTTTATTGGAACTGTCAAGGAAATCAATTTCGAAAAGCAAAAGCTGAAAGTCGAAGTCGGTATCCTCGGCAGAAAAACGCCTGTGGAATTGGATTTCCGTCAGGTCGAGATTGAAAATCACTAAAGAAGTTTAAACTTGTAATTGGATTAGTATTTTTATTTAATGAGATAAAACAATGGCAAAGAAAGTCTTAGGTTCTTTCAAATTACAACTGAACGCAGGAGAAGCAACAATGGCTCCGCCCGTTGGTCCCGCTTTTGGCCAACGCAGCTTGAACGGTATGGAATTCGTAAAACAGTTCAATGCTCAAACCGCCAAGCAAAAAGGCACGATTCTTCCCGTATTGGTAACGTTCTATTCGGACAAGTCATTTACTTTTATCGTCAAATCACCGCCGGCAGCGGTTCAGCTTGCTAAAGCCGCAGGCTTGACGAAAGGCTCTGCCAGCTCGAACAAGGTGAAGGTTGGTAAAGTAACCAGTGCTCAAGTAGAAGAAATCGCTAAAAGCAAGATGAACGACCTCAATTGCGATTCAATAGAAAGCGCAATGAGCATGGTTCGGGGCACTGCGCGCTCGATGGGTATTGTTGTTGAATAGTAACAACATCATCTTATAATTGAAATACTTATGAATTTCCAAGCTTTGGACTTTCTCAGCTATTTTTTTAATTTTTTTTCTTATTAATTGTAAAGTTCTTTAAATGAAAAAGTACGGAAAAAGATTCGCCACCGCTATAAAGAAAGTTGATTTAAATCAATCATACTCTTATACCGACGCGGTAGAATTAGTAAAGAAAACAGCGACAGCAAAATTCGATGAATCGTTCGACGTATGTATCCGCCTTGGCGTTGACCCCCGCAAAGCCGACCAGTTGGTTCGCGGAACAGTTGCCTTGCCCCACGGCATCGGTAAAAAAGTTCGTGTCTTGGTTCTTGCAAAAGAGCCGAAAGATAAAGAAGCTCTCGATGCAGGCGCCGAATACGCAGGTCTCGAAGAATACATCGAAAAAATCAAAGGCGGTTGGACTGATATCGACATTATCATTGCCACTCCCGACGTAATGGGCGAAGTTGGTAAAATGGGTCGCATACTCGGTCCTCGCGGTTTGATGCCTAACCCGAAAAGCGGCACCGTTACCTTCGACGTAGCAAAAGCCGTCCAAGAGGTCAAGGCAGGTAAAATCGAATATCGCGTCGATAAAACCGGAAACGTTCATGCTTCGGTCGGCAAATGCTCATTTGATGCCCAAAAACTCGCCGAAAACATTTCCGCTTTCTTCACGAGTATACTTCGCGCTAAACCGCAAACTGCCAAAGGCAAGTATGTCAAAAGCGTGTTTTTCTCTTCAACAATGGGACCCGGTATAAAAGTTAATGAACTATCTTTCTCGGCTCATGAGTAGCCAAGCCGGATAATCTGGACTTACTATTTATGTTTTAGAATACTAATTATATTTTAAAATTTTTAGAATA